>NZ_JBFAMR010000077.1:0-35354 GCF_040656595.1 Actinoplanes sp. NPDC049802 | reverse complement strand
AGGTGGAGGTGCGGCCCAGCGACATGGCCGCGCCGTTCTGCTCCTTGGTGGCGGCCAGGTAGGCGAAGTACAGCCACTGCACGGCCTCGCGGCCGGTGGTGGCCGGCTTGGAGATGTCGTAGCCGTAGCTCGCGGCCATCTCCTTGAGCTCGCCGAGGGCCCGGACCTGCTCGGACAGCTCCTCGCGGCGGCGCACCGTCTCCTCGGTCATCGGCGCGGTGGCACAGGCGCCGAGGTCGGCCCGTTTCGCGGCGATCAGGTGGTCCACGCCGTAGAGGGCGACCCGGCGGTAGTCGCCGATGATGCGGCCGCGGCCGTACGCGTCGGGCAGGCCGGTGATGATGTGCGACTTGCGGGCCGCCAGGATGTCCGGGGTGTAGGCGTCGAACACCCCGGCGTTGTGGGTCTTGCGGTACTTGGTGAAGATCTCCGCCACCCGGGGGTCGGGCGTGTACCCGTACGCTTTGAGACCGCCCTCGACCATGCGCCAGCCGCCGTTCGGGATGATCGCGCGGCGCAGCGGCGCGTCGGTCTGCAACCCGACGATCAGCTCGTTGACCTCGTCGATGTAGCCCGGCTTGTGGCTGGTGATGGTGGACGGGGTGACCGCGTCGACGTCGTGGATCCCGCGTTCCCGTTCGGCCGGGAACATCGCCGACAGTTTCGCCCAGATGCCGGTGGTGCGCCCGGTCGGCCCGGCCAGGAACGCGGCGTCACCGGTGTACGGCTGATAGTTGGCCTGGATGAAGTCGCGCACGTCGACTCCGGTACGCCAGGCGCCGCCGGTGAAGCCACGCCACGGGTCCATGCCGGTAACGGTTGCGGTCATCTTGATCCCCCAGGTAGACGGTGCGGTCGCCCGGTTCTTCGGCGGGAACCGCACCGTCCTGAGGCAGTGTCCCGAGATTTCGCCGAACCTCAGTCCTCCTGGTAGTAGGCGGCCCGCATCAGTTCCTGCATGTCGTCGAGCATCGGCATCCGCGGGTTGGCCGGGGCGCACTGGTCCTCGTACGCGTTGAGCGCCTGCTGCGGCAGCGACGCCAGGAACGCCGCCTCGGCGACGCCGGCCCGGGCGAACGAGGACTCGATGCCGACCGCCGTGCGCAGCCGCTCCACCGCGGCGGCCAGCGCCTCCACCGCCTCGGCCGGGTCGCCGGCGGGCAGCCCCAGCATGCCGGCGATCTCGGTGAACCGCTGCGGGGCCTGGTAGCTCTCGTACTTGGGCCAGCCGGACAGCTTCGACGGGGCGCTGCCGTTGTAGCGGATCACATGGGGCAGCAGGATGGCGTTGGTACGCCCGTGCGCGATGTGGAAGGTGGCGCCCAGCGTGTGCGACATGGCGTGCACGATGCCGAGGAACGCGCTGCCGAACGCCATGCCGGCGACGGTTCCGGCGTTGTGCATCCGCTCCCGGGCGTCCGGGTCGCCGTGCACCACCGACTTCTCCAGGTTCGCGAAGATCAACCGGATGGCGTGCAGGGCGAGACCGTCGGTGAAGTCGTTGGCGTAGACCGACACGTACGCCTCGATGGCGTGGGTGAGGGCGTCGAAGCCGCTGTCGGCGGCGATGGCCTTGGGCATGCTCGCGGTCAGCGCCGGGTCCACGATCGCGACCGTCGGGGTGAGCGCGTAGTCGGCGAGCGGGTACTTCTTGCCGGTCCGGTGGTCGGTGATCACCGCGAACGGTGTCACCTCCGCCCCGGTTCCCGAGGTGGTCGGCACGCAGACCAGCTTGGCCTTCTCCCCCAGGGTCGGGAACGCGAACGCCCGCTTGCGGATGTCGAAGAACTTCTCCCGCATGTCCTCGAAGTCGATCTCCGGATGCTCGTACTTGAGCCACATCACCTTCGCCGCGTCCATCGCCGAGCCGCCGCCGAGCGCGATGATCGTGTCCGGCCGGAACAGGCGCATCAGATCGGCGCCCCGGTCGACGGTGGTGATCCGCGGTTCCGGCTCCACGTCGTCGATGATCTGCAGTGCCACCTGGTCGGGACGGCGCTGCAGCACCCGGGTGATCCGGTCGACGAACCCCAACCGGGTCATCGTCGCGTCCGTGACGACGGTGACCCGCTGCACGTCGGGCATGTCGGCGAGATAGCGGATCGCGTACGGCTCGAAATAGATCTTCGACGGCACCTTGAACCACTGCATGTTGTTGGTACGCCGTCCGATCCGCTTGATGTTGATCAGATTGATCGCCGACACGTTGTTCGACACCGAGTTGCGGCCGTAGCTGCCGCAGCCCAGCGTCAGCGACGGCACGAACGCGTTGTACATGTCACCGATGCCGCCCTGCGACGCGGGCGAGTTCCAGATCACCCGGACCGCCTTGACCTGCTTGCCGAACTCCACGGCCAGCTCGCGGTCCTCGGTGTGGATGGCGGCGCTGTGCCCGAGACCGTCGAACTCCACCATGCCGGTCGCCGCCCGCAGCCCCTCCTCCCGGGACCGGACGCGCAGCACGGCCAGCACCGGGCACAGCTTCTCCCTGGTCAGCGGCTCGTTCGGGCCGACCTCACGGACCTCGGCCAGGATGATCGACGTCTTCGGCGGCACGCTGAACCCGGCCCGCTCCGCGATCCACGCCGGCGACTGTCCGACCACCTCCGCGTTGAGTTTCGCGCCGCTGCACGCGGAGCCGTACGCGGAGGCCCCGAAGATGAGTTCCTCCAGCATCCGCTTCTCGTCCGGCGAGGCGAGGTAGGCGTGCAGGGCCCGGAACTCGTTCAGCGCCGCGTCGTAGATCTCGTCGTCGAGGATGGCCGCCTGCTCGGAGGCGCAGATCATGCCGTTGTCGAACGACTTCGACAGCACGATGTCGTTGACCGCCCGCTTCAGTTTCGCGGACGACTCGATCCAGGCGGGCACGTTGCCGGCGCCGACCCCCAGCGCCGGTTTGCCGGTCGAGTACGCCGCCCGCACCATGTTGTTGCCGCCGGTCGCCAGGATCGTGGCGATGCCCGGATGGTGCATCAGCGCGGTGGTGGCCTCCACCGAGGGACGGTCGATCCACTGGATGCAGCTCTCCGGCGCGCCCGCGGCCACCGCGGCGTCCCGGACGATGCGCACGGCTTCGACGCTGCACCGCTGGGCCGCCGGGTGGAACGCGAAGACGATCGGATTGCGGGTCTTGATCGCCAGCAGCGCCTTGAAGATCGCGGTCGAGGTCGGGTTGGTGACCGGGGTGATCCCGGCGACCACCCCGACCGGGTCGGCGATCTCGACGAGGCCGTTGATGTCGTCCTCGCTGATCACGCCCACGGTACGGAGCTTCGCCATGCTGTGCGTCACGTGTTCACAGGCGAAGATGTTCTTGACCGCCTTGTCCTCGAACACCCCGCGCCCGGTCTCCTCGACGGCGAGCCGCGCCAGCGTGGCGTGCTGGCCGAGCGCCGCCACCGACGCCTTCTTCACGATGCGGTCGATCTGCCCCTGGTCGAAGGGCTGATAGTCGGTGAGCGCCTTGAGCCCGGCGGTGACCAGCGCGTCCACCATGATCGAGACGTCGGAGGGCTCGTCCTGCCCGGTAGTGTTCATGATCGGCTCCTCGGTAGGGCGACGGAACGGTCGGTGCAGGTCCCCGCGCCCGCCGAGGCCGGTGGCCTGACTCACCCTCCGAGAATGAGCCCCCCTGTGGGCCGCGACCCGTGGAATCGACGCATTTCGTTGGCCTCGGGTGGATCGTCACGCCGCACCCTCCGGTCAGGTACGCCGGGCCTCCGGCAGCAGGACGTCCGCCAGCAGCCGTCGCGGCGTGGCGGGGGCCGCCTGGCCGTACCCCACACGCAGCACCATCTGGGCCCAGACCCCGGCGCCGGTGTCGGTGAGCTGCTCGCGGATCGGCGCGACCTCGACCGGCTGGCTGATCGGGGTGGTCGCCAGATCCAGGACGGTGGCCGTGAGCAGCACCCGCTGGAGGGCCTGGCCCGCGGCGATCCAGGCGGCCCGGTCGTCACCGTCGGTGGCCAGCACCATGATCGTCGGATCCGGCTCGAACGCCTGGGCCGTGCGGGGCAGGTGCGCCTGCAACTGCCCGAAGTCCCGGATCGGCATGACCTCCATGGCGTCCCACGGACCGGTCGCCGCCGGCGGGACACCGTCGTACCGCCGGTCCCGCTCGGTGGTCCAGCGGGCCAGCTCCTTCTCGTAGCCGCCGCCGGCGCGCTGCCGGCGGTCGGCCTCCTGGGCCAGGGCGATGATCGTGTCCCGGTGGGTGGGATCCGCCACGGTCAGCCGGGCGTTCTCCGCGGCGGCCGCCGCGACCATCGCCTCGATCGCGTCGTCCGGCACCTCGGCGCTGGTGAACGGGAACCGGTTGGTGTGCCGGCGCGGCACGGCGGCGGCCAGGTGCTCGACCGTCGGCGGAACAGCCGCCGGGCCCGCCGACGTCACCCTGGCCACCAGGTCGGCTCCGTCGCCGTCCGGAAACACCTCGGCACGGGGCAGGTAGCCGGCGGCGTGCAGGCTGAGCCGCAGGGTGCAGATCGCGGCACCGACGCTGATCATCAGCTCGCGGCCGACCGGGTCGAGCACGCCGAGCCGCCGCGCCGGGTCGGCGAACACCTCCACCGTGCCGTCACCGACCCGGAACAGCCACGGCTGGCTGTTGTGCAGCGACGGCGACAGCATCGCCGCCCGCACACAGTTCTCGAGCACGTCGACGTCGGGTGTGCCCGGCGCCCGCGGCTCGCCGGATCCCGGGTTCGCGTCCACGATCATCGCCTCCTGACTGGGAGCCCCGTGGAACGTGTCCGGTTCGGGCCCACCGTACTGTCGCTCTCAGTATTCGACAGCGTGGCGCCGCCGCGAGCGGCTTTCCGGGGCACGCCGGCCCGTGCACCCGAACCACTCCCCGGCGGCGCGGCCGGCGACACCCGAGCGCCGCGACCGTGAACCGCATGACCGCACCGTCGCCCGCCGTTGATCTCACCGCCCTCGGTGTCGTGCCGTCCTACTTCGATGCCTTCGGTGTCGAGCGGGCCCCGGCCGACACGACCCGCGCCGCGCTCGCCGGCCGGTTCGCACGCAGCAGCCTGCTCGCGCCCGAGCCGATCGTCGCCACGCCCGGCCGGCACCACCCCCGGCTGTTCGGGACACTGCGACGCGAGGACGGCACGACCGTCCGGGTCTCCGGTGCCGTCGATCGAGCCGGCTACCACATGCTGACCACCGACGACGGCACGGTGCACCAGGTGCTGGCCGCCGAGGAGTACCTGCCGCAGCCGCCGCGCACCTCCGGGCTCGCGGTCCAGCTGTACGCCGCCCGCACCCGCGACTCGTGGGGCATCGGCGACTTCCGCGACCTGGCCTACATCGCGCGTACGGCCGGGGCCCACGGCGCCGGCATGCTGCTGGTCAGCCCGGTGCACGCGATGGCACCGGTACGGCCGGCGCCGAACTCGCCGTACAGCCCGGCCAGCCGGCAATGGCTGAACGTGCTGCACATCGCCCCCGGCGACGCCCCCGGCGCCGAACGCGCCGACCTGTCCGACCTGGCCGCCGCCGGCCGGGCCCTCAACACGTCCCGGCGCATCGACCGCGACGCCGTGAGCCGGCTCAAGGAAGAGGCCCTGACCCGGATCTGGACGGTGATCCGCGACGACGAACCCGCCGAGTTCCGCGACTGGGCCGCCGAACACGGCGACGACCTGCGCTCCTTCGCCACCTGGACGGTGCTCGCCGAGACCCACGGCGGTGACTGGCGGACATGGCCCGGCCCGTACGCCCACCCGTGCTCCCCCGCGGTCGCCGACTTCGCCACGCGGCACGCCGACCGGGTGCGCTTCCACATCTGGTGCCAGTGGGTCGCCGACCGGCAGCTCGCCGTCGCCTGCCACAGCGGGGTGACCGTCTGCCTGGACGCCGCCGTCGGATTCGACTTCGGCTCGGCCGACGCCTGGCTGCACCAGGACCTGCTCGCCCTCGACTTCGAAGTGGGCTGCCCGGCCGACCCGTGGAACCGCGAGGGGCAGAGCTGGGGACTGCCGCCGTTCGACCCGCACGCCCTCACCGCGGCCGGTTTCGCCCCGCTGCGCGCCCTGGTCCGGTCGGCGCTGCGGCACGCCGGCGCGCTGCGCATCGACCACGTCATGCAGTTGTGGCGGCTGTTCTGGGTTCCGGTCGGCGGCCGCGTCGCCGACGGCGCCTACGTGCGGTACCCGGTCGACGCGCTTCTGGCCGTACTGCGGATCGAGGCCTGCCGGGCCGGCGCGTGGATCATCGGCGAGGACATCGGCACCGTCGCCGAGGGCATCCGCGAGACGATGGCCGCCATCGGCATGCTCGGCTACCGCACCGAGACGGGCAACCGCTGCGCCGGCAACCCGGAGAACACGGTGGGCGCCGCCGGCACGCACGACCAGGCCACCATCGCCGGCCTGCTGACCGGCGCCGACCAGCGGGACATGGCCCGCATCGGCAAAGCCTTCGACACCGCCGACATCGAGCGCACCCGCGACGAGCTGTGCCGTCAGGCCGGCCTCGACCCGTCGGAGCCCCTCGACCCCGCCCGGATCGGCACCGCGATCCTCGCCCAGCACCGCCGGTTGGCGGCCTGCCCCTCCCGCATCGCCCTGGCCACTCTGGACGACGCCGCCGCGGTGGCCGAACGCCCCAACATGCCCGGCACCGTGGACGAGTACCCGAACTGGCGGATCGCCCTGCCCGCCCCGGTGGAGGACCTGCTGGCCACTCCGCTGGCCCGTGACCTGCTCGAGGTTCTGCGGACCCGCGGCTGAGGCCGAACACGGACGGTTCTGCGGACCTGCGGCTGAGGCCGAATACGGACGGTTCTGCGGACCTGCGGCTGAGGCCGAACACGGACGGTTCTGCGGACCGCGGCTGAGGCCGAACACGGACGGTTCTGCGGACCGCGGCTGAGGCGGGGCACGGGCACCATGGCACTCGACGGGGAACCGCGGCCGGTGGTCCTATGGGGACATGGGCATCCGCGACGACAAACTGCGCGCCATGTACTCGGGCGGAAAAGGCAACACCACAGCCCGCCGCTTCTCCGGATTCTGGGCGGCCGTCTTCGGCGCCGGGCTCAGCCCCCGGCGCTGGGTCACCCTCGAGGTCCCCGGCCGCCGTACCGGCCGGCTGACCCGCTTCCCGTTGGGCATGACCAACTGGCAGGGCCGGTGGTATCTGGCGCCGATGCTCGGCGGCGACTGCAACTGGGTCCGTAACGTCCGTGCCGCCGACGGCCACGCCGTCATCCGGCACGGGCGGGCCCGCCCGGTTCGCCTCGTCGAGATCCCGGTCGCCGATCGCGCGCCCCTGCTGCGGTGTTTCCTGCAGCAGGTCCCGGGCGCCCGGCCGCACATGCCGGTGGACCGGCACGCCCCGCTCGAGGAGTTCGCCGCCGTCGCGGACCGCTACCCGGTGTTCCGCATCGACTTCGGCGACTCACCCGGCACGGCGAACGCCTGAGAGGCACCACCCGACGGTCCCGTGCCGATCGGGGCCCGGAGGGCGAGTCCCGGCACCGGCGGGCAGCCGGCTCACCTGATTGCGTTCCGGCGTCAACGCCGCCGGCGGTGGGCGTCGACGGCCGCGGCCGTGGCGGCGAGCGCGACCACCACGACGGTCAGCAGCACCCCGGCCGCGCCCCACGCCACCATCGCCACGGACAACAGCCCCCACACCAGGCCCCCGGCCACCGCCACGATGACCCGTGTCGTACGTGACCAGCGCCGGCGGCCGGCCAGGGAGGGGTAGTCCGCGGTCAGACCGGCCACGATCGCCTCGAACTCGCGTTGCCTGTCGCCGGTTCCCATGACGTCACCTTCCTCGTCCGCTGCGGTCATTGTCCCTCGTGTCCACGCCGTCCGCCGTCCTCGGAACGGGCCGAACATCGGCGGCGGCCACCGTCCCCGGAACGGGCTGAACATCGGCGGCGGCCACCGTCCCCGGAACGGGCCGAACATCGGCGGCGGCCACCGTCCCCGGAGCGAGCCGAACATCGGCGGCGGCCGGCCGGCCGAACCGGGCGGTGCAGTGCCACACCCGCTTGAGGGTCTGCCCGTCGAACAGCCCGTCCCGGACCGCCTCGCCGACGAGGCGGGCGTCCACCACGCCGTCCCGGGAGACGGCCCTCGCGGCGTCGACGATCTCCGGGCCGCGATAGCCGGGGTTCGCGGCGATCTCCGTCATCCGGGCGCGGAAGCCGTGATGCCACTCCACCGGCACCCCGAGAAGGCGAGCGTCCTCCTCCACCTCGGTACCCCGGAAGCAGGGATCCAGCACCAGCGCCTCGGCGTCCCGGGCGAAGTGGACGCCACCGTGCACGTGGGCCTCGATGTAGTCGTCCAGACAGTCCTTGTCGTCGGCGTCCGCCGGCCCGGCCAGCGCGCAGCGGTCGGCGGTGCCCACGTCGACCGGTTCGAACACGCTGTCCGGATAGCAGAACGTGGTGCGCTCCAGGCTCGCCGCGGTCAGCCGCAGATGCGCCGACCCGAACCGGGGCGACCCACCGGCCGCCCGGCGACGGTGGTTCAGCGAGCCGTAGACGGGACGCGCCGCCGGAGGCTCGCCGTCATAGACACCGCCGAAGAGGCGACTCTCCCAGCGCCACCGGTCCCCACCGGGATGGCAGCTCACCAGTCCGTTGCTGGTGCCCGTCTCGAACTGCGAGCGGTACCGGCCGTCGGCGGCCATCACCCGCAGGATCGGCGTCTCCCCCACCAGCCGGTCCGGGTGGAAATGCACCGTCACCCGCCACGCCGGATCGATCGGCCCGCCCCGGGCCAGTCCCCGCACATGCGCGACCGCGGCTTCGCTCACGCAGCGAGTCTACGATGGCATCACCCGGCCGGACCCGTCACGAAGGATGCCGTCCCGCTCACCCGTCACCCCGGCCCGGCCCACGGTCTCGACCGCTCGCGTTCACCGGAGACCTCCGTGGATGCCCCGGCCTTCAGGCCGGGGAGGAAACGGATTCCCTGCGGAGCAGGGCAGGGAACGCCGGTTCGCCGTCAAGGCGAATCCGGCGTCAACAGAGGCCCGTGTTGCGGAAGCGAACATCTGTGCTACTTTCTTCGCGCCCCGCCAACCAGGCTGGGTCTACCGCTGGACCAGTGGAAAGTTAAGTCTGTCGAGATCTTGTAAGACCGATGGGGCGACCCTGGGGACGCCCCTCGCCGTTAACTCGGGTCGGCTGTGGTCGTTGAAGCAGAAAGCTCTACCCGTGAGGGTGGAAACCCCGTCCTTCGGGGCGGGGAGAGTCAAAAACGGGTTGCCGCCGTACCTCCGGGCACCCAGCATGATCGTCATGGATGGTGTCACCTCGCGGCGGGCCGGACCGGACGACGCCCCAGCGGTCGCGGACGTTCTGATCCGCTCCCGCCGGGCCGCCGCCGGCGCGATACCCCCGGCCGTCCACTCCGACGCCGAGGTCCGCGACTGGGTCGGCGCCGTCGTCGTCCCCGAGCGGGAGGTGTGGCTGACCGAGGACTCCGACGGCCGCCCGCTGGCCGTGCTGGTCCTGGACGGCGACTGGATCGACCAGCTCTACGTCGACCCGCCGGTCACCGGCCGTGGCCTGGGCTCCCAGTTGGTCGATCTGGCCAAGACCCGCCGCCCGGCCGGCCTGCGGCTTTGGACCTTCGCCTCCAACGCCGGGGCGCGGCGGTTCTACGCCCGGCACGGTTTCACCGAGGCCGAGACGACCGACGGATCCGGCAACGAGGAGAAGGCGCCGGACATCCGCCTCGTCTGGGCCCCTCCGCTCAGCCTGTGATCCGGACTCCGGGCCTGCTCAAGGCGTGGAGGCGATCGGCTCGGCCGGCCGGCTGTACGCCGGCGGTCCCAACTCGGCGATGACTGAGCCGAGTTCCACGGCGTCGATCTCGTAGGCCGTTCGGCCGGCGTGCGGGTCGCGTGCGTGCAGTGTGTGGCACACCGGCGAGTGCGGGCCCCCGAGGTCGATCAGCGACGCGGAGGCTCCCTTGACCGCTCGTTCCGTCCCTGGGGTGGCGGTCAGATCGATGCGGGTGACGACGCCCGGTGTCACCCAGACCGGCACGCCCGCGAGCATCCCGAAGACCTGCAGATGAAAGTGCCCGCAGAGTACGAGCCGCACGTCCGTGCCACTGATCGCGTCGGCCAGTTCCGGCCCGTTGCGTAACCCGAGCGCGTCCTGAACCGTCACGCCGGGCACGACCACGGGCGGATGGTGAAAGGCCAGGACGGTACCGTACGGTGCCGGCACCGCGAGAACGTCGCGCAGCCATGCCAGTTGCGCGGTGCTGATCTGTCCGTATCCCTTGCCCGGCACGAGGGAGTCGAGCGTGACGATCCGGTATCCGGCCACAGTGGTCACCGCCGCCCGGGCGCCGTCGGCCGTATCCAGCCGGCTGTCCGGCCGGTCCTGTCCTTCGGCGTCGAGGTGGCCGGTGCCGAGCACTGCGGTGAACGCCGCCCGCTCGTCGTGGTTGCCGGTGCTGAAGACGGCCGGGATGTGGCGCTGCCTGGCGAATGCGCCGATCAGGCCGAGCGCGTCGGTGTAGGCCTCGCGCGACCCGTCGTCGGCGATGTCTCCGGTCACCACCACCGCGTCCAGACCGGGAAGCTCGGCGCAGTCGTGCAGGATGCGGCGCAACGATTCGCGGGTGTCGACGCCGTCACCGTCGAGGCCGGGAGATCGGGTGAGATGGGTGTCCGACAGGTGCAGGATTCGCATCCGGCAAACGTTATCGAGATCCTCCACTGTCGATGGTATCGGCGTGCCGTCGGCTCGATGCCGAGGTTCGGCGCCTGACGTCAGCGGGTGCCGGCAGGCGTGGCTCAGGAGCCGCTCCGATCGGAGTGGGGCGGAGGCGCCGGGATGGGCGTCTCGCGGTAGTGCCGCACCTTGAGCGGCACACGCAGGAACATCTCCTCACCCGGCAGCATCACCGGGGAGTCACGCCAGCCGGGGCCGGCGAAGGCGGCGAGCGCCTGTTCGTCGCGCCAGCGCGAGAGGTAGACCAGCTCATCGGCTTCGTCGTCGACGATGACCTGATGGCTCAGCAGCCCGGGGTTCCGGTCGGGGAAACGGCTTACCGCGTCCAGGATGTAGGAGGTGAACTCGGCCAGCCGGCCGGGCACCACGTGGGCGGTCGAGGTACGGACGATGACGCTCACCGCTCGGGCATCCCTCTGGTCAGGCGGTCGAGCAGGAGCAGGGCGGCGCAACCCGCGGCCAGGATCCCGGCGGCCACGACGAGGGAGCCGGCGGACCAGAAGGCGCCGATCGACTGGACCGAACCGAACGAGCCGACGGAGAAGGCCGAGCCGAACGAGCACACCGAAACGACCGACAGGATCGACCCGGCCGAGCCCAGCGAGAGGATCGACCCGGCCGAGCCCAGCGAGAGGATCGAGCCGCTGGACCGGTACGACATGATGTTCCGGGCAGGTGGCATCCGTCGATTCTCGCCGATGCGCCGCGCCCACCGCGACCCTGGAGCATGCCACCGGGTGGAGGGAGAAGGCCGAGCGATCAGTGCCGGTCCTCGGCGAGGGCGGCGAGGCGGTCCAGCGACGCCCGGAGCCGCTCGCTCGTGGTGGCCCGGGCCCTGGGGAGTCGCTGCTCGTCGGTCAGCTCGGTCCAGTCGTAGGTGTGGGTGACCCGGGTGTGGCCGTCGTCGACCGGTTCGAGCTCCCATCGCCACAGGTGGCCGGGCGCCTCCCGGCCGGGTTCGGCGGGCCGCCAGGCGATGCGCCGGCCCTCGGTGAACTCGACGACGTGATTCTCCCGGACGTTGCCTTTCGTGGTGGTCATGACGAACACCTGCCCGGCGGCCCGGACCCGCTGGCCGGCGGCTGCCTCGGCGAGGTTGTCGTTGCCGTCCCAGCGCGGTTGCCGCGCCGGGTCGGCGATGAGTTCGAAGATCCGGTCGGCGCCGGCCGCGATCACGCGGCCGGCGCTGACGATACGGTCGGCGTCCTGATGACTGGTCATGCCTTCATCATGGCCGCCGGGGTTGTCAGAGTGTCAGGGTCCAGCTGTTGACGTATCCGGTGTCGGTGGTGGCGGCGTCGCGCACCCGCAGCGTCCAGGTGCCGTTGGCCGCCTCGGAGGACAGGTTCGCCGTGTAGGTGGTGTCGATGTTGTCGGCGCTGCCCCCGGTGCGGTTGCGCAGGGTGTAGACGCTGCCGTCCGGCGCGACCAGGGACACGACCAGGTCACCGACGTACGTGTGGACGATGTGGACCTCGACCGCGCTGGTCGACGAGGCGTTGCGGGCGCATCCGCTGATGGCCACGGTCGAGTTGACGGTGGTGTTGTCCGGGATCGCCACGTCGGTGGCGTTGGTGCCCGAGCAGCTTCCGCCCGCGCCGTTGACGGTCAGGGTGAACGATGCCGTCCGGGTCGCCGACGTTCCGGCGCCGCTCAGGGTGACCGTGTAGGTGCCGGCCGGGGTGGCCGTCGTGGTGGCGATGGTGACCGTCGAGGTGCCGCCCGCGGTGACCGAGGCCGGGCTGAACGAGGCGGTCGCGCCGGACGGCAGGCCGCTCGCGCTGAATGTCACGGTCTGCCCGGAGCCGCTGGTGACGGCGGTGCGGACGGTGGCGGTGGCGGACGAGCCGGGGTTGACCGAGGCCGAGGTGGGGGCGACGGTCACCGAGAAGTCGTTGCCGGTCGAGCAGGTGGCGTCGCTCCCGGCGACGTTCACGGCGGTCCAGGCGGCCTGTACGGCACGGTACTCGGTGGAGCACGAGCCGTAGAGGTCGGTGGCGGCGCGCAGGGTGTACGCCCGTGAGGTGTTGGCCGGGTTGGACGAGTTGACGTACCGGGTGTTGGAGGTGAAGTAGGCGTCGAGCGCCCGGTACCAGATGGCGGCGGCCTTGTCGCGGCCGATGCCGGTCACCGCGGCCGCCGATCCGCACACCGGGGAGGTGCCGTACGCGGTGGCGCCGGTGCCCTCGGCCAGGTTGAAGAAGAAGTGGTTGCCGGGGCCCGACGAGTAGTGCACGTTCACGCTGTTCGTGCTGGTCGACCAGCAGCCGTGGGACGAGCCGTCCAGGGTCGGGTTGTACATGTACCGCAGCGGCGTACCGTTGCCGTTGATGTTGATCTTCTCGCCGACCTGGTAGTCGCCGGGGTCGGCGCTGGTGTTGGCGTAGAACTCCACCATGGCGCCGAAGATGTCGCTGGTGGCCTCGTTGAGGCCGCCGGACTCGCCGGAGTAGGTGAGGCCGCCGGACACCACGTTCTCGGTCACGCCGTGTGACATCTCGTGGCCGGCGACGTCCAGCGAGACCAGGGGCCGCGAGTTGCCGGAGCCGTCGCCGTAGGTCATCTGGGAGCCGTCCCAGAACGCGTTGACGTAGGCGTTGCCGTAGTGGACGCGGGACGGGACGCCGGTGCCGTTGCCGAAGATGCCGTTGCGGCCGTGCACGTTCTTGAAGTAGTCGAAGGTCTTGGCGGCGCCGTAGTGGGCGTCGACCGCGGCGGACTGCCGGTTCGAGGTGGCGCCGGTGCCCCAGGCGTTGTCGGCGTCGGTGAAGGTGGTGCAGGTGGTGGTGCCGTTGTTCATGTCGCAGGTGCGGCCGTTGCCGTGCGACGGGTCGATCATGCTGTAGGTGGAGCCGGAGAGGGTGGTGTCGACGGTGACGCTGCCGGAGTAGACGCTCGCGCCGGTGCCGGCGACCGTCTCGATGTCGTCGAACTCGCCGATGTGCGCGCCGGTCGTGGCGTCGGTGAGGACGTGCAGCTTCGACGGGGTCTGCCCGTCCGGCGCCCAGCCGCTGACCACGGTCTCCCAGGCGAGCTTGCCGGTGCCGGTGCTCGCGTCGACGAACAGCTCCGGGCTCTGCGTGCCGGTGATCCGGCCCTCGAACCGGGCCTCGGCCGCCTTCTCCGCCCGGGCCGCGCTGACCTTGGCGGTGGTGCTCAGGGTGAGCGGGGCGTGCAGGCCGACGGACGTGCCGTCGTAGGCGCCGCCCGGCTTGGAGTGCACGACGAAGTCACCGCCGTAGACCCGGAGTCCCCGGTACTCGCGGGTGTACCGGACGTGGGCGGCGCCGTTGTCGTCCACCGTGGTGCGGTAGACGGCGTAGGTCTCGCCGGGCGCGGCCTCGATGTCGGCCGGGCGGGCGTCGATGTGTTCCTCCGCGGTGGCGACCGCCTGCGCTCTGGACGGCGGCGTGACGGGGGGCGTGGGCGCCGCCGCGCCGCTCGTGGCGGTGACCACGAGGACGCTGCCGGCCAGCAGGGTGACGCCGGCCAGCGCTATGGGTCTCTTCACTGGTGTTCCTCCCCGAAACCTGACGGTCACGCCGGGTTCGGCGCGTTGGCTCAGTATGGGGAAACCAAAGCGAAGAACATCTATATCTGTAGGGTCATACCAGCGGCACTGAACAGCACTTATAAGGTTCAATCGATATATTCGCCGCCGACGTCCCAGAAGGGGCGCCGGCGGCGAACACGGTCAGCCCTCGATGCCGTGCACCGGCGGCACGGTCAGCGTCCGCGCCTGCGGCGTACCGCCGAGGACGATCTGGCGCAGCGCCGAGTTGTTCGTGGTGCTCAGCTCGGCGAGCTTCTTCTCCGGGTTGGCGAGCACCTGGATGTAGTACGTGCCGTTCGGCAGATCGGTGATCTCGAACGACTGCCCGGGACGGCTCTGGCTGTACGTGTCCCCGTTGCCGACGTCGAGCACCTCACGCACCGCCACCACGGTGTCCGCCCCGCACGAGGTCTCCAGCGAGGTGTTCTCCGGCCGCCACTCGGCCCCCGCGATGGTGTAGTCGACCGCGTCCGTGTTGGCCAGGCAGAACGCCTCCTTGCCGCTGCGCACCGCCAGCCTCTGGTCGGACGAGAGCAGGTTGTACTGGGCGAAGTCGGTGAAGTGCCAGTGCTTGTGGCCCTCCCGCGGGTCCCACTCCATGGTTCCCGCCTCCTTCGACCCGACCTGGTTGCCCTTGGCGTCGAAGAAGTACTGGTAGGCGTCCATCAGATCGGTTCCGGTACGCCGGAAGCCGTCCACCAGCAGCGGCGACGTCCCCGCGTTCCATACCGTGGCGCCGAAGTTCACGTACCACTTGCCGTCTTCCTCGCTGAGGTCGATCCCCCAGGCCGGGAGCGACTTGAGGTCCGGCTTCGGGCCGCTGGACGGCGCCGCCCTCAGTGTGGCGGGCCGCTTGGCCGGCGCGCGGAACTCCGGCAGGTAGGACGACACCTGACGGCTCGCGTCACCCTCACCGGCGTGCAGGGCGTGCTCGTCCTCGGCGGGCGGCACGGCGGCCGGCTCCTCGCGGGTGTCGGCCTTCATGGCCCGCGCCAGCCCGGCCTCGCCGTCCTCCGACGCGTCGACCACGGTGACGGCAACGTTCGCGGTCGCCGAGGCGTCCGGGATGCCGAAGATCTTGCGGTAGGCCGGGTTCACCGCGGCGGTCACGGTGTACTTCCCGGGCGCCAGGTCGAACGCCGGTCTGCCCGGCACGTACTCCGGCTGGTCCGGCACCGGCGCGTTCCAGCCGGCCTGGATTCCCCAGACGGCGCCGAGCGTGAACGGGTTGTAGCCGTTGCAGCCCATCGGGTACGGGTTGGTCGCCGGGGCGTCCGGCCGGGTCCGTGCCGAGTTCCAGCCGTTGCCGCAGAACGCCGTGGTGTAATCGGCGACCTCGGTCCCGGCCTCGTCGGTGATGGTGATCGTGGTGAAGTCCTTCAGGCCGAAGAAGTTCTCGACGGTGCCGGCCGGCAGCGCCACCTTCTTCTTCTTGCCGTTCTGCACGACCACCCGCTCGGCGGTGATCGGCTTGTCGTAGCCGGTGCGTTTGGCCCAGATCTCGAACGGGTCCTTGCCGGCGATCATGTGCAGGCCCAGATCGAAGCTGAGGTAGACGTCGCCGTCGTAGTCGTACCGTTCGGCGGTCACCGCCGAGGTGGCGGCGACGAAGGAGAGGGCCGGCGGCGTGGCCGAGGCCTGTGCCACCCCCACTCCGGCGGCGGTCAGCGCGAGGACGCCGGTGACGGCGCCGAGGGTCAGCAGGCGGGAACGGCGACGATGGTTCGTCGGATCGGTCATGCTGTCCTTCCGTTCGGGCGGCCGGATACCGGCCGCGGCCAAAACATCCGAATAGGACGGTTGTGAAGATCCTGTGAGGAAGAACCCCGTTGGCACGAACCGGGGAGACGGATTGCGGTAGCGTCGGCTGGGAGCGCTCCCACAATCCCCTAAGGAGCTTTCCATGGCCCGTTCCCTCCGTGCCCTGCTCGCCGCCGGCCTCCTCGCCGCCGCCGGCCTCATCGCCCTCTCCCTCGCCGGGCCGGCCCAGGCCGACACCCGCATCTGCGAGCAGTACGGCTCGACCACCATCGGCGGCCGCTACGTCGTCATGAACAACCGCTGGGGCACCAGCGCCGAGCAGTGCATCAACGTCACCGGCAGTGGCTTCTCCATCGTCAGCCAGCAGGGTGTCGGCAACACCAGCGGCGCCCCGGTGTCGTACCCGGCCGTCTACTTCGGCTGCCACTACACCAACTGCTCGCCCGGCACCAACCTGCCGATCCGCGTCGACTCGATCTCCAGCGCGACGAGCAGCATCAACTACGGCTTCGTGTCCGGGGCGACGTACAACGCGTCCTACGACATCTGGCTCGACCCGGCGCCGAGGACCGACGGCGTCAACGCGCAGGAGATCATGATCTGGTTCAACCGGCAGGGCAACATCCAGCCGATCGGCTCCCGGGTCGGCAGCGCCACCATCGGCGGCCGGACGTGGGAGGTGTGGCAGGGCAGCAACGGCTCCAACGCCGTCGTCTCCTATGTGGCGCCGTCCGCGATCTCCAGCTGGAGCTTCAGCGTCCTCGACTTCATCACCGACGTGAAGAACCGCGGCGCGATCACCGGCTCGTGGTATCTGACCAGCATCCAGGCCGGATTCGAGCCGTGGATCGGCGGCACCGGACTGGCCGTCAACAGCTTCTCGGCCGCGGTCAACGGCGGCGGGACGACACCGTCGAGCCCGTCGACCGGCACGGCGTCCTGCCGGGTCACCTACACCACCAACGTCTGGAACACCGGCTTCACCGCCGACGTCACGGTTGCCAACACCGGCGCCGGCGCTATCAACGGCTGGGCTCTCCACTTCGCGCTGCCCTCCGGGCAGTCCGTCACCGGCTCGTGGAACGCCGCGCTGAGCGGCACGTCCGGCTCGATCACGGCCCGCAACGTGAGCCACAACGGCGCCGTCCCGGCCGGCGGCAGCACGTCGTTCGGCTTCCAGGGGACGTACGCCGGGACGTTCACGGCTCCGTCCTCCTTCACCCTGAACGGCACCGCCTGCACCCGCGCCTGACGACCTGGACGCGAGAGGGGCGATCACACCCGCGGTCGCACCCGGGGCAGCCCCTCTCGCGCTCGTTCAGCTCCCGTAGCCGGTCGTCTCGCTCGCGCGGCAAGTCGCGCTGGACAATCGAGCGAGGCCTATTTAGGGTAGCCTTACCTTATCGCGTCTCAAATGGGGAGAATCCGTGACATTCGATCGCCTTGCAGGTCCGGTATGGTCGCTTTTCCGAATGGTCGTCGGCCTGCTCTTCGCCTGCCACGGCCTCGCCGGCCTGTTCGGTCTGCTCGGCGGCAACCGCGGCACCGGTGAAGCCGTCCCGGTCGGCTCCTGGCCCGGCTGGTATGCCGCGATCATCCAGCTCGTCTGCGGCGGCCTGGTCCTCGCCGGACTGTTCACCCGCCCCGCCGCGATCCTGGCGTCCGGCTCGATGGCGTACGCCTACTTCGTCGTCCACCAGAAGACCGGGCTGATGCCCATCGAGAACGGTGGCGTCAACTCGGCCCTGTACGCCTGGTCCTTCCTGGCGATCGCCGCTCTCGGCGCGGGCCCCTGGTCGGTGGAGGCCCTGCTGTCACGCCGCAAGGCCGCCACGAAGCCCACCCCGGAGCCGGCCACCGCCTGAGGCCCGCGACGTTTCGAGCCCCGCCGCGGGGGGATGCGGCGGGGCTCGAAACGGCTCTGCGGGTCAGTCGGTGTCGCGGCCGTACTTGTCGAACGGGACCGTCCAGTCGCCGAGCCCGTTCCAGATGGGCAGCTCGCGGGGGCTGTTCCGGACGTCGACGATGTCGCCGATCAGGAAGTTCTCATACACCCACTTGGCGTCGGCGACGCTCAGGTTGATGCAGCCGTGCGACAGGTTGGCCCGGCCCAGCGAGCCGTTCCACGGGGCGGCGTGCAGGTACTCCCCGGAGTAGGTGATCCGGGTGCAGTACTCGATGTTCTCGGACACGTAGTAATTCGGGTCCTTGGGGTCGCTGACGCCGTAGCTCGCCGAGCTCATCGTGTGCTTGCGCAGCCTGCCGAGCACGACGTGCGGGCCGCCGGCCGTCCAGTAGCTGATGCGCTCGCCGTTGGCGCCGGTGGTGCCGCCGCCCTTGCCGAGGCTGCTCTTCATGCTGCGCACCAGCTTGCCGTTGATGTACACCTTCGTCATGTGCGTCCGGTTGTCGCTGATCGCGATCAACTGCCGCCCGATCTCGAAGTTGGTGGACGCGTTCTTCGCCCCGTACGTCGTCTTGCCGAGTTTGACGCCGAAGGCGTTGACCTTGACCTTGATCCTGGTGCCGGCGGCCCAGTACTTCGCGGGGCGCCAGTGCACGGTCTTGTCGTCGCGCCAGTAGAACTTGCCCTCGACGGCCGGCGAGGTGGTGATCTCGATGGCCTTCTCGGCGGCCGCCTTGTTGACGGCACGGCTGAACGCGACGATCACCGGCTGGCCGGCGCCATACGTCTGTCCGGTCTTCAGCACCGCCATGGCGTTGGCCTGGAAGGTGATCTTCGCGAGGTTCTCCGGCTTCACCGTGGCGAAGGAGGAGGTGTGCTCGCTGGTCACGCCCTTGCTGTCGGCGGCGGTGGCGACCACCTTGTAGGTCTTGCCGTAATCCAGATCCTCGGTCGACTGCCAGGTGCCGTCGGCCTGCATCGCGCCTGCGACCGTGTCCTTGCCGGCGGTGACGGTGACCGACTGGAGCGTGCCCTCCTCGGCCGCGACGACGATCGGCTTCACCGGGGAGACGCCGGTGGCCCCGGTGGCGGGCGTCACATTGACCTTGACCGGCACGGTGGGCGCCGCGGTGTTGGCCACCGGCTCGACCCAGGTGTGGTCGTCACCACCGCGGGCGGAACACCCGGCTGCGGTGGCCGCCGCGGCCACACCCAGGGTGCCGATGATGACCTTACGTCGCTGAATCATCGCTCTCACAATCGAGGGGTCCCGGTCGGCGCCATCCGTGGCCGTACATCTAGATGACGTAGAAAAAGCCCGGATCGTTGCCTGTCGAGGCGATCGAATTATGCAGGTGTGTTTCTGGAGAGGACATCCTGACAGATCTTGGTCCCGGCCGGTACACCCGATCGGCGGTCGGCGGTCGCGGAACCTCCGATCCGCGGCGAGACCTGCATCACCTCGACGGCCGGCGCGGCCCTGACGACATCGGAATCACCCCGAGGATCAGGGCGAACCCGATGAGAGCGGCGATCGTGGTACGGCCGTCGCCACCACCGCAGTCCGCCGGCGGATCGTCGTGCGTCAGCGCGCACGCCATGGCCCCGGCCTTCCGGCCGCCGTACTCGGCGCGCAGCGCGTCACGCAGTTCCCGCCACTGGTGGCGGGACTCCACGATCGCGCCCGTCACCGCCTTCTCGAAGTTGCGGCCCACCTGGCCGCGCGGCGTACCCGGGCTCGAGACGGAGCCGGTGACCGGGTCGATCAGCCCGTTGTCCTTGTTGACGGCCGCGTGGGTGATCCGCTGGGCGCACGCGCCCACACCCGGCACGGTGTCCTGGAGCACGAAGCATCCGGTCGCCAGGTCCGCCGGCACGCTCGGTGCACCGCTGCCGCGCAGGTCGAGGACCGGGCTCGGGGCGGGCAGGTTCAGGCCGGGCGGGTTGGCGGGCCCGATCGGGCGTGCCGGGTCCGCCTCGTCGGCCCACGAACTGTGCGCGTAGAAGTCCTGCACCCCGTGCAGGGCACGGCCGAACTCCTCCAGAACCGTGCATTTGGCGCGCTGTTCGCCGTGCTCCACCAACAGGCAGCCGCCGTCCAGGCGTACCTCGGCCTCGAGGATCCGGCCGTGTGGGCCGAGCAGGCCGGCCGCGCCGCGGACCGCCTGCCGGAACCGGCCGCGCAGATGTTCGACGCAGGCGGCGATGGCCGCGGTGGCCTGGTCGCGGGTGCGCGGGTAACCGCCGGACAGGAAGTCGCCGTCGTCGCAGTGGGCGGCGGGCACGTTCACCTCGGTGCGGTCCGGGGCGCCCACCGCGCCGAAGCCCCGGCCCTCACCGGCGAGCTGGCTCAGGGTCGCGGGCGCGAAGCAGCCGTCGCCGGGACGGCGCCCGTCGGCGCAGGCCAGCGCGGCGCGCGTGATGCGCTCGTGCTCACGGTGCTGCCCGCCGCCGTCGACCGTGCCGAACCCGCCGGCCGGATCGGGCACCAGCAGGGCGGCGGCCGCCAGCAGCGACACGAGCAGCGCCGGCCCGATTCTCCGCCTCATCGCGGTAAGGGTCCGCCGTCCGCCCGCGCCGCGCCTCCTCCCCCGCGGATGGATGAGAGACCTCCCGGAACTTCACACCACCTTGATCCGGTACGCGTGAGCTCGTCCCGCATCGTTCGGACCGTCCCGTCCGGACGGCGCGGGCCTGCCGTCCGCTCCCGCCCGTGCCGCGGCCGCCGGGCTGAGCTCGGTGGTTGCGCTGACCCGCGGATCGCCCCGGACCGCCGGTCACGCCGGGCGGTGTGTGGAACCTCGGATGGGTCCAGGCCGCCGGTCACGCCGGGCGGTGTGGGGAACCTCGGATCGGTCCAAGCCGCCGGTCACGCCCGGCGGTGTGTGTGGAACCGCGGATCGGTCCGGGCGGGTGGGAGGCGCCGCGGCGCCTCCCGCCTCGCCGGTGTCAGCCGCGCAGGACCGTGGCGAGGTCGGTGAGGACCCACGGAGCCTTGACCGAGGCCGGGTCCAGGGCGATCGGCGCGCGGACGTGCAGCACGGTGGACTCGCCCGGCAGGAGGGTGACGAAACCCTGGTCGGTGACCGCCTCGGGGTGGATGCGGTCGGCCTGCAGGAGCAGGTCGCGGGCCAGGCCGGCGGCGTGCACGTGGACGTCGAGGCCGCCGTCGGCCGGCTCGGCGGTGACCGTCAGCCCGGGGTCCGGCAGATCCTCGGTGAACCCGTCGGCGAACCGCAGTGCCCGCCGGCCGTCCAGGTGGGCGGTCAGCAGCTCGCCGTCCGGCGCGGGGACGAGGGCCACCGAACGGGGCGCGACCTCGACCTTCTCGATCGTCGAGGAGCGCACGGCGCCGTCGCGGTCGCGGGACTCGACGCGTAGCAGGCCGGTCCAGGTCTGCGCGTGGTCGTTGAGGATCGCGACCACGGCGCCGCCGTCGCGGGGCTGGATGGTGAGGGCGCGGTCGGCGTACATCTCGCGGAGCGCGTGGTAGAGCGGTTTGTGCCGGCCGGCGCCGTCGACGGCCGCCCACGAGGTGACCGGCCACAGGTCGTTGAGCTGCCACAGGATGGTGCCGGCGGTGTGCGGCCAGTGCGAGCGCCAGTGCTCGATACCGGTACGCACCGCGCGTACCTGATTGAGCTGGGTCAGATAGTGCCAGGCCTCGGTGGACGTGGGCGCCGGGAAGTGCGGCGCGAGCCCGCGGGCGAGTTTGCCGTTGCCGTCCTCGGCCTTCTGGTGGTGCAGTACGCCGGGCGAGCCGGGCAGCATCGGGTCGTCGGAGACGGCGTCACGCAGCGTGGTCCAGGCCGGTGGCGCCTGCCAGCCGAACTCGGCGACGAACCGGGGCGCCGAGTCGCGGTAGCGCAGGTAGTCCTGGCGGTTCCACACCTCCCAGGAGTGGAAGGTCTGGTGGTCCGGGTCGTTGGGTTCGTGTGCCCAGGAGCCGGACCAGGGGCTGCCGGGCTGGTAGGGGCGGGTCGGGTCGAGTTCGGCGACGATCGCGGGCAGCGTCTCGAGGTAGTACTTCTCGCCCCAGCTCAGGTCGCCGCCGGGCTGTTCGGTCCAGCCGGAGGCGCCGCGCAGCCACAAGTTCTCGTTGTTGCCGTTCCAGGTGACGAGGCTGGGGTGCGGGGACAGCCGGGTGACGTTGTCGCGGGCTTCGGCGACCACCTCGGCGTGCAGCACGTCGTCCTCGGGATAGCAGGCGCAGGCGAACAGGAAGTCCTGCCAGACGAGCAGGCCGAGTTCGTCGCACAGCTCGTAGAAGTCGCGGTTCTCGTAGATGCCGCCGCCCCAGACGCGGATCAGGTTGACGCCGGCGGCCACGGCCTCGCGGAGCCGCCGTTCGTAGCGTTCGCGGGTCATCCGGGCGGGGAAGATGTCGTCCGGGATCCAGTTGACGCCCTTGATCAGCACTTTCTCGCCGTTGATGTGGAAGACGAACGGGGTGCCGGCGTCGTCGGGAGCCGAGTCGACGTGGACGGTCCGGAATCCGGTCGGCTGTTGCCAGCGGTCGAGTTCGGTGCCGTCGTCACCATCGGTCAACACGACGGTCAGCGTGTACAGCGCGGGTTCGCCGTACCCGACCGGATCCCACGGCGTCACGCCGGGCACGTCGATCTCGCCACGCACGCTGGTCTCCCCCGCGGCGAGATCAAGGACGGCGATCTCCCGGCCGTCGAGGAGGACCCCGGCGCGAAGCGCGCGATCGCGGGTGCGCTCGACCTCGGCGGTCAGGTCCAGCTTTCCGGTGTTCTCGTGGTACGTGGCGAGCGGGCGAACCGCGGCGATCCGTGCGGTGCTCCAGCCTTCGAGCCGAACCGGCCGCCAGATGCCGGCCGTGACCAGGGTCGGCCCCCAGTCCCACCCGAAGCCGCACGCCATCTTGCGAATGAACTGGAACGGCTCCGGATAGGCGTTGGGCCGCGGGCCGACGAGCGCCTCCACCCGCGCGGCCTCGGTGTAGGCCGAGGTGAAGTGCACGCTGAGCGGCAGCGGCTGGTTCCCGGTGAGCGGCGACGTCACGTCGAACCGGTAGCCACGGTGCATGTTGCGGGTCTCGCCGAGCACCGTGCCGCCGAGGGTGATCCGGGCGACCGTGTCGAGCCCGTCGAAGACCAGGTCGATCCGGTCGTGTGCGGGCCCGTCCCACGAGATGTCCCGCCGGTAGGTCCAGTCCGCGCGCCCCACCCAGGCGACCGCGTGCTCGTTGTCGTCCCGGAACGGGTCCGGGATGCGGCCGTGGCCGAGCAGGTCGCTGTGCACGCAGCCGGGCACCGTCGCCGGAAGGTCGACGCCGTCGCCGTGCAGCTCCCAGGCGCCGGACAGGTCTTGCACTGTGGTCATTTGGTGGCTCCCGCGGTGATGCCGTTGTAGATGAACCGCTGCAGCATCAGGAAGATCACCACGGTCGGGATGATGACGATCATGGTGCAGGCGGCGATGGTCTCCCACTGCGCCCCGTACGGGCCCTTGAACCGGAACAGCGCGGTGGAGATGACGTTGAGGTCGGACGATCGCATGTAGAGGAACGGGATGTAGAACTCGTTGTAGATCGCGATGCCCTTGATGATCACGACGGTGGCGATGGCCGGCTTCATCAGCGGCAGGACGATCCGGCGGTAGACGGTGAACCGGGAGGCGCCGTCGATCATCGCGGCCTGGTCCAGGCTGGGCGGGATGGACTGCATGAACTGGATGAAGATGTAGATCGAGATGATGTCGGTGCCCATGAACAGCGCGATCGCCGCCCACGGGGTGTTGACCAGGCTCATCGACTTGACGATCTGGTAGGTCGCGACCTGGGTGGTGACGCCCGGGACCAGGGCGGCGACCAGGAACAGGCCCAGGATCAGGCGTTTGAACGGGAAGACGAAACGACTGATCGCGTACGCCGCCAGCGTCCCCACCAGCACGGTGCCCGCCAGCGACACCACGAGGATGAGCGTGGTGTTCCCGAACCCGCGCAGCATGTCGCCCTCGGTCCAGGCGGTGGCGAAGTTGTCCAGGTTGAACCAGTTCTCCGGCGGCGTCAGGGGGCCGCTTCGCGCGTACTCATCATGGGTTTTGAAGGAGGCGAAGAGCACCACCGTGAGCGGGATGAGCACGATCATCGAGGCCAGCACGAGAGAGCCGTACTTGGCGGCGCGCGCCACGTTCCTCATGACAGGGTCACCTCTTCGTCGGGCAGGATCCGGCGCTGGATCCAGGTGATGAGCAGCACGATCAGCAGCAGCACGACCGCCATGGCGGAGGCCAGGCCGATCTGCCGGAACTGGAAGGCCGTCTCGTAGGCCTGGACGACGAACGTGCGGGTGCCGTTCGCGCCGCCGGTCATGACGAACGGGATCTCGAAGACCGAGAGGCTTCCGGAGATGGCCAGGATGAAGGAGAGGCTGATGATCCGGCGGATGCCCGGCACGATGATGTGCCGGAACTGATGCCAGCGGTTCGCGCCGTCGATCTCGGCGGCCTCGTAGATGTCGCCGGGGATGGACTGGATCGCGCCCAGGAACAGCACGAAGTTGAGCCCGGTGAACCGCCACACCGACGTGCCGGCGAGTGAGAGGTTGGCGATGTCCGGGTCGCCGAGCCACTGCTGGGTGTGGTCGCCGAGCCCGATCAGCCGCAGCACGGTGTCGAGGGTGCCGTCCGGCTGGAACAGGTAGAGGAAGACGAAGCCGACGGCGACACCGTTGAGCAGGTACGGGAAGAACAGGATGCCCTTGAACAGGTTCCGGAACCGGGTGCTGAACGACAGCACGACGGCGAAGTAGAGGGCGATCGCGATCTGCACGAACGAGGCGGCCAGGTAGTAGAGGCTGATCAGGAAGACTCGCCAGTAGCGCTCGTCGGTGAAGACCCGCACGTAGTTGTCGAGGCCGACCGGGTCCATGGTGACGTCCAGGCCGTCCCACTTGTGGAAGCTGTAGAACACCATGTTGGCGACGGGCACGTAGGTGAAGGTGATCAGCAGGATCAGCGCGGGTGCGACGTACAGCCAGGGGCTGTGCCGCAGCCGCCACGGGCGGGGTTTGCCGGTCGCCCGGCCCGCCGCGACGGCGGGCCGGGTGCCGGGGACGACCTGACCGGTCACTTCATGACCTGCGACTGGGCGGCGCTCCACCGCTTGTTCAGGCCGGCGAAGTACGACTCCTTGTCGCCGTCGGCGGCGCCGCGGGCGATGTCGACCAGCTTCTGCCGGTAGATCGGGCCGGCCAGGTCGATCTCGGACTCCTTGATGATCTCGTCCTCCTTGCCGCTGTTGGCCGTGGCGGCCGGCAGTTCCAGCAGCTCGACGCCGGTGGCGGTGAAGTCCTGGAGGCCCTTGGGCAGCGGCTGCCCGACCGGGGTGGGGATGGCCTGCTGGTCGGCGGCGAAACCGGACTCGGTGACGAACCATTCGAGCCACGCCTTGGCGGTCGCCTTGTTCTCGGAGTTCTTGCTGACCGCGCCCTTGTAGTCGCCCTCGATGCGGGCGTGGAACCTGCCGCCGGTCTGGTACGGGAACGGCCAGAACGCGATGTCGTCCGGGTTGGCGCCGGCCGCGGTGGCGGCGTCGCGCATCTGCGGGACCGCCCACGAGCCGAGCAGCATGCTGGCGACCTTGCCGGTGCCGAGCATCGGCTTGGACGCCTCCCAGTTGGTGGTGAGCGGGTCCTTCTCGCTGAGCCCCTGGTTCACGATGTCGAAGAGCAGGCCGTCGGTCAGGTGCTGGAGCTTGCCCGGCTGCCAGGGCTGCGGGTCGGTGGGGAAGGTGTCGTTGATCTTCGGGTCGGCGAGGACGGCGCGCTGGCTGTTGAAGAAGCTGAGCGGCCAGCCGTCCTTGTAGTTGGTGTAGAACGGGGTGGCGCCGGTCTTGGCGACCGCCTTGAGCCCGGCCAGGAACTCGTCGGGCGTCTTCGGCGGCGCGGTGATCCCGGCCTCGGCCCAGATCCGCTTGTTGATGACGAAACCGTTGGCGACACCGCCGAGCGACAGGCCGTAGACCTTGCCGTCGTAGGCCTTCTCGTCGATGAACCGGTACTTGCCCTTCAGCTCGTCGACCGTGCCGAGCGGCTCGAAGAACTGGCCGAGCTGGTCCACGGCGACGGTGTTCGGGATCAGCAGCACGTCGCCGTACTCGCCGCCGCTGAGCTGGGTGGTGACGTCCTGCTCGTAGTTCGTCACGCCCTCGAAGGTGACCTTGGTGCCCGGGTACTTCGCCTCGAACTTCTTGGCGTACTCGGGGAGTTTGGTGGTCACCAGGTCGGTCCGGTTGGTCAGCACCGTGATGGCGCCCTTGATCTCGCCGGAGAAGTCGCCCTCCGCGGCGGTGTCGTCGCCGGCGCCGCCGGTGCAGCCGGCCAGGAGGGCGAGCGCCGCGGCGGCGCCGATCGCGATTGACTTCCTTCTATTGATCATGTCAGCACCCGTCTCGCTCATCTCGAAGAAGGCGGATACGTGCCCGCCTTGCTGAGTGCAGAGCATGGTGCCGCCGTTACGAGCTTGTCAAGGTTAGATTACTAATTTAAGTTGCTCCGATGCAGGTAGCGGACCTGAGACGCGTGATCGTTCGCAGTCGGCAGCGGCCGGGTACGGTAACGGCGGAACGAAGTGAGCAGGAGCGGAGACCCACCGGCATGGCACGTCGAGAAGCACCAGCGGCCGGCCCGGGCAGCCGCGCCCTGATCGTCGATGTGGTCCGCTCCGCGACGACCATCAGCCGCGGCGAACTCGCCGACATGACCGGCCTCACCCAGCCGTCGATCTCGATCATCGTGCGCGACCTGATCGCCGAGGGGATCATCCACGAGATCGGCTCCACCGGCTCCACCCACGGCCGGCCCCGCAAGCTGATCGCGATCAACCCGGCCAACCGCTTCGGCGTCGGCTTCCACCTCGGCCCGGACACGCTCACCTGCGTGGCCATCGACCTCACCGGCGGTGTCGTCGGCCGCGAGGTGGTCCCCCGCGTACCGCACGAGGTGTGGCCCGCCGACCGGCTGGCCCGACGGTTCGACGACTTCACCGCCTGCCTCGACCTGCCGCGCGGCCGCATCGAGGGCCTCGCCATCGTCGCGCCCGCCCCGGTCCCCGGCCAACCGGACACCGCCACCGAGCTGAGCCTGCTGCGGGCCGGCCTCACCGAGCGCATCGGCGTGCCGGTGCTGGTGGAGAACGACGCGGCGGCCGCCGCCCTCGGCGAGTTCTGGAGCCGCCGGGTCTCCCGCGATCAGGCTTTCGGATGCGTCTACCTGTCCACCGGCATCGGCGCGGGACTCGTCTTCGGCGGCGCCCTGCACCGCGGCGCCAGCTTCGACGCCGGCGAACTCGGGCACGTCTCGATCCGGTACGACGGCCGGCCCTGCCCGTGCGGCAACGTCGGCTGCGTCGAGCAGTACGCGTCCACCTCGGCGACCGTACGGGCGGCCCGCGAGGATCCGGGGCTGCGGGACCGGTTGCACCTGGACGGCGGCGACGCCGGCGCGTACGACGCCATCGCCCGGGCCGCCGTCAACGGGGACCCGGCCGCGTACGCGGTGCTCGATCAGGCCGCCGGCTACCTCAGCATGGCCGTCACCTCGATGGTCAACCTGCTCGACCTGGGCCGGCTGGTGCTCACCGGGCCCGGCGTCGCGCTGGCCGGCTCCATCTACGCCCGCCGGCTGCGCGCCCACCTGAACCGGACGGCGCACGCCCGGCACCGGCACAGCACGGCCGTCGAGCTGTCCACCCAGCCTCGCGACGCGGCCGGCATCGGCGCCGCCGTCCTGGTGGTCCAGGCCGCGATCGCCCCCGGTCACACGCCCGGCGCGGCCGGCTGAGAAGCGTCTACCGTCAGGAGGAGTCCGGTGTCCCAGGAACCACAGCGGGTCGGCCTGGTGCTGGCCCGGGCCTCGCAGGTCCTCGGGGAGGAGCCGTTCTACCACGAGTTCATCGAGGGGCTGGAGCGCGTGCTCACCCCGGCCGGGGTGTCGCTGCTGGTCAAGGTGGTCACCGACCGGGCCGCCGAGGCAGCCACCTACGAGCTGTGGGCCGAGCGCGACCAGGTCGCCGGGGTGGTGCTGGTCGACCTGAGCCACGACGACGAGCGGGTCCCCCTGGTGCGCCGGCTCGGCATTCCGGCGGTCGTTCTCGGTGATCCGTCGACCGCCGACGGCATGCCGACGGTGTGGACCGACGACGCCCGCTTCGGCCGGGACGCGGTCCGGTTCCTCGCCGAGCACGGCCACACGGTGATCGGCCACGTCAGCGGCCCGATGCTGTTCGCACACACCGAACTGCGCCGCGGTGGCGTCGAGGCGGAGGCCGCCGAGCGCGGCCTGACCCTGGTCACCGGCGAGGGCGACTACTCCAAGGAGTCCGGCCGGAAGGCCACCGCACAGGTGCTGAGCAGCTCCGCCGGCCGGCCCTCCGCCATCGTGTACGACAGCGACATGATGGCCCTCGGCGGCCTGGAGACGATCGCCGAGCACGGTCTGCGGGTGCCCGCCGACGTCTCCGTCATCGCCTGGGACGACTCGGCCCAGTGCCAGCTTGCCGTCCCGGCGCTGTCCGCGATGAGCCACGACGTCGGCCGCATCGGCGAACTCGGGGCGGACGCCATCCTCGAGGCCATGCGCGACCCCGCCGCCGACACCGTCTACGAGGCCCCGAAGGCCCAGATCGTCGAACGCGAGAGCACCCGCTGACCGGGCGCTCCGCCGGACGCCGTCCACGGGCGCGGTGGAGCACCCGCTGAGCAGAGGCTCCGTCGGTGCCGCCGCGCGTACGGGCGCTCGGTATGACGCTTCCCACCGGGGGTTTCCGCGGTTTTGCTCGGCCGCGACCTTAAAGTTGCAGGGCGGCCGAAGGCGCCGCGGTCATCCGGGAAGTGGGAGATTCGTGAGTCAGAGCGTGTCGGCGGCCACGGCGGCGACTATCGGGGCCGAGGCGGCCCGGCGGCGGACGTTTGCGGTGATCTCACATCCGGACGCCGGCAAGTCGACGATGACCGAGGCGCTCGCCCTGCACGCGCGGGTCATCGGGCAGGCCGGTGCGGTCCACGGCAAGGGCGACCGCCGCGGCGTGGTGTCCGACTGGATGGCCATGGAGCAGGAGCGCGGCATCTCGGTCACCTCCGCCGCGTTGCAGTTCTCCTACCGCGACACGGTGATCAACCTGCTGGACACCCCCGGGCACGCCGACTTCTCCGAGGACACCTACCGGGTGATCACCGCGGTGGACAGCGCCGTGATGCTGCTGGACGCGGCGAAGGGCCTGGAGCCGCAGACGCTGAAGCTGTTCGAGGTGTGCCGGCAGCGCGGCATCCCGGTGATCACCTTCATCAACAAGTGGGACCGTCCGGGCAACGACGCGCTCGCCCTGATGGACGAGATCGAGCAGCGGATCGGGCTGCGGCCCACACCGCTGACCTGGCCGGTCGGCATCGCCGGGCACTTCCAGGGCGTGATCGACCGCCGGACCGGGGTGTTCACCCGCATGCAGCGCTCCCCCGGCGGCGCCGACCTCGCCATCGAGGAGGAGATGACCGCCGAACAGGCTGCCGAACGGTTCGGCGCCGACTGGACCACCGCCATGGAGGAGCTGGAGCTCCTGGAGATGACCGGCGCCGACCACGACCAGGAGGCGTTCCTGGCGGCGACCACCACCCCGGTGCTGTTCGGCGCGGCGGTCGCGAACCTCGGCGTACGCCAGCTGTTGAACGTGCTCGTGGAGCTGGCGCCGCCGGCCACCGCACGCCCGACCGCGGCCGGCACCGAACAACCGGTCGAGGCGCCGTTCTCCGGGTTCGTCTTCAAGATCCAGGCGAACATGAACAAGGCCCACCGCGATCAGGTGGCGTTCATGCGGGTCTGCTCCGGCCGCTTCGAGCGCGGCATGGTCGTCACCCACGGCGGCACCGGCAAACCCTTCACCACGAAGTACGCGCAGCAGATCTTCGGACAGGGCCGCGACACCATCGACGAGGCGTTCCCCGGTGACGTGGTCGGCCTGGTCAACGCCACGGCACTGGGCATCGGCGACACCCTGTTCGCGGGACGCCGGGTCGAGTACCCTCCGCTGCCGTCGTTCCCGCCGGAACACTTCGCCGTGGTCCGCACCGACGACACGTCGGCCTTCAAACGGTTCCGCCGCGGCATCGAGCAGCTCGACGCCGAGGGTGTGGTGCAGGTGCTGCGCTCCGAGCAGCGCGGCGACGGCACGCCGGTGTTCGCCGCGGTCGGCCCGATGCAGTTCGAGGTGGCCAGCCACCGGCTGGAGGCCGAGTTCGGGGTGCGGGTGAAGCTGGAGTTCCTGCCGTACGAGATCGCCGCCGTCACCGACGCGGCCGGCCGCGAGATCCTGCGCACCGAGTCGAACGTCGAGGTGATGACCCGGGTCCGCGACGGCGCTCTGCTCGCCGTCTTCCCGCACCGGTGGCGGATGCGCACGATCGCCGGCCGCCACCCGGACCTGCGGCTCGACGCGCCGCGCGACACCGCCGGCTCCTGACCGGCAGGCGTCGCCCAGAGAACCAGCGTGTGGGTTTCGGGCGCGAATCGCACCCTAACCCCACACACGGTCAGAGCAACGGCGGCGGGTGCGGTTCGGTTACCGATGCTCCAGCGGCTCCTCCGGGCCCGGGCGGGTGACGGGCTCGGGCTCGGGCGCCGGCAGGGGCGCTCGGCCGGCGGAGCCCCGGTCCGGCGTGTCGGTGAGGTCGATCGGCCGTTCGATCTCCGGTCGCGCGGGCGTCTCGGGAATCTCGGTCATAGCACCCTCCTTCGGAACGAAACCGCTGTTCAGGCCCTGGATACCCGACGGCGCGCGGCCCATGCTCCGGGCAGAGACCTGAAAGCAGACCGGCCCCGTCGCGCGGTCGCGGGACGGGGCCGGGGTGCGTGGCGGTGCGATCAGGAGGCGTACGTCTGGAATTCGGCGATCTTCGGCGTACCGGAAGAGCTTGTGATCTTGAAGGTCAGCTTGGTGGTGGAGGTGGCCGCGAAGCTGACGTTCCCGCCGCCCGTGCCGGAGGCGAGGACCGCGCCGGACGCGCCGTTGAGGACCTGGTAGGCGCCGATCACCGAGCCGGGGGCCTGGACGATGTTGACGCGGGACACCTTGGTGGCCGCCGGCCACTTGATCGAGATGTCGCCGGTGGCGCCGTTCGGCGACCAGAACGTGGCGGTGTTGCCGTCCTTGACGTTGCCGTAGCTGGTGCCGCTCGCCTTGCTGGAGCCGTCCGCACCGGCGCCGATGCTCAGGTTCGTGCCGGAGGTGGCGGTGGCGGTCGGGGAAGCGGTGGCCGTCGCGGTCGCGGTGGGCGACTTGGTCGCGGTCGGCGACGCCGTCGCGGTGGCGGTGGCGGTGGCGGTGGCCGTCGCGGTCGGGGCGGCGGTGGCGTTGCACTTGCCGTCCGACACCTTCAGCCCGGTGCCGGCGCCCGCGGTGGCCGCCACGATCGACGGCACGCAGGACGCGTTGTCCAGCGCGAACGCGTACGGGATGGTGACGCTGGTGGTGGACGTCAGGTTCGGGCCGGCCGGGTTGTTCTCGGCGCCCTTCGCCGACCAGGTCACGTTGTCGAGCACGTTTCCGGACACCTGCCAGTAGCCGGCCGCGTCGGTGTAGAAGGTGCCGAGCACGTCCTTCGAGTCCTCGAAGTAGTTGCTGTCCACCCGGGCCTTCGCGCCGGCCCGCGAGTTGATGCCCGACTCGTTGAGGCTGAAGTAGTGGTTGTTGTAGATGTGGGCGACACCGCCGCGCAGCAACGGCGTACGCGAATCGATGTTCTCGTACTTGTTGTGGTGGAAGGTGATGTTGCTGTTGCCGGTGTCGGTCTCGCTGGAGCCGATCAGCCCGCCGCGGCCGGAGTTGCGCAGGATGCTGTAGGACAGCGTCACGTACTGGGTGTCGTCCTTCATGTCGAAGAGGCCGTCGAAGCCCGCCGACTCACCGCCGGAGGCGATCAGCGTGGCGTGGTCCACCCACACGTTGCGGACGGTGCTCTCCATGCTCACCGCGTCGCCGCCGTTGGACAGCGGGGAGCCGGACTTCTTGACGTTCTGCACCGTCACGTTCTGGACGATGATGTTGCTGGAGTCCCTGATGTGGATGCCCAGCTGGTCGAACGTGGCGCCCTTGCCCACGCCGACGATCGTGACGTTGCTGACCTCTTTGAGCTCGATCCGGTCGGCGGCGGTGTTGCAGCTGTCGCCGGACACCTTGGTGGTGTTGCCGTGGTTGATCGTGCCCTCGACCTGGATGACGATCGGCGTGTCGCTGGCCGCCCGGGTGCACAGCGCGTTGTGGATCTGGGTGCCGGTGGTGGCTTTGACGGTGGTCCCGCCGGCGCCGCCGGTGGTGCCGCCGTTCTGACTGGCGAAGCCGGTGACGGTGGCCTCCGCGGCCGACGCGTCGTGCTGAGGCAGCCCGAAGGCGATCGCTCCGGCGACGCCGGCCACGCCGAGGACGGCGGAGAGTCGCAGCGCGACTGATCGTTTCATGGTGTTCACCTGTTCCCGCGCACCGGGATGCGCGTCCGGGGATGAAGGGGGGCTCTGGGGGGAGGCCCGCCGTGTCGATCACCCACTAGTGGTGACGGATCATGGTTTGGTTGCCCGGGATCGAAGAAAAAATCTTGCGCCGGTACATTCGGGCGGGTGAGCGAGCCGAGCCCGACCCAGCGTGTCCTCGATCCCGCCGACATCGAACGATCGGTGGCCGCCGCGCTGCCGGGGCGGCGGGTGGTGGCGTCCGCGCCGCTCACCGGCGGCGGTTTCGCCACCGTCTGGTCGGCGTGCCTGGACGACGGCGCGGACGTGGTGCTCAAGGTGGCGCCCCTGCCGGAGGCGCGGTTGCTGCGCTACGAACAGGACCTCATCGCCGCCGAGGGCCGCTATCTGCGACGGCTGGCGGCCGAGGCGCCGGAGGTCAGGGTGCCGCGGGTTCTGCACGCCTCTCCGGAGCTCCTGATCACCGAGCGCCTTCCCGGCCGCAACCTCTTCGAGCTCCAGTCGGGTGGGACACCGGTGGACGACGCCCCGGTCCGGGCCGCGTTCGGCGCCGAGCTGGCCCGGGTGCACCGGCTCACCGGTGACCGGTTCGGCTACGACGCCGGGCGGACGAGCGCGCCCACCTGGTCGGCGGCGTTCCTCGCCATGATCGACGATCTGCTCGCCGACGCCGCCGATTGGCAGGTCGAGACGCCCGCCAGGATCCGCGAACTGGTCGAACGGCATGCGAGCCTGCTCGACAGCGTCCGGCGGCCGGCGTTGCTGCACTTCGACGGCTGGGACGGCAACCTGCTGGTGGCGGACGGCCGGCTGACGGGGTTCGTGGACGGCGAACGGTTCCTCTACGGGGACCCGCTGCTCGACTTCACCTCGGCGGCGCTGTTCCGGCGCGTCGAGGACGAGCCGGACCACCCGTTCGTCCGCGGTTACGGCGGCCTCCGTTTCGACGCTCCGGTCCGGCGCCGGCTCAGCCTCTACCGGCTGCACCTCTACCTGCTGATGACGGTGGAGATGCCGAGCCGGCGGATCACCCGGGAGGCTCAGCCGGACCGCTACGAGATCCTGGCCGCGTTGCTCGACGAGGAGCTGACCGAGCTGGCCCGGCCGGTGCCCACGCCGGCCTGACGGTCATGCCCGCCGGCGGGTCGCGGTCGTGGTCGTGGTGGCCGGGGAGGGCTCGCCTCGTCCAGCGTTAGCGCTCACAAGGGTTGACCGGCATGTTACGAGACATCCATACCTGCCACAAGACTTGATCTACCGCGTCCACGACCGCCTTCTATTTCGGCGCTGTTTCTTGACGTGACGGGTGAGCGACGTGCATGTTAACGATCACACATCCCCGCTCCCGTCCACAAGGAAGTCATCGATGGGTCTTCGTTCTCGAATCCGTCGCAAGCTCACCGTCGCGCTGACCATGACGGTCGTGCTGCTGGCCGGGTTCGCCTCCCCGGCGTCCGCCCAATACATCAGCGTCAAGAACCCGGTCATCTCCCAGCGCGCCGACACCGCGATCTTCAAGCACACCGACGGCTACTACTACATGACCGCATCGGTGCCCGACTACAAGCGCGTCGAGCTGCGCCGCGCCACCACCCTCCAAGGGCTGGGCACCGCCGCCACCACCAACGCGTTCGTCGCCCCGTCCAGCGGCGCGCTCAGCGGCTGGATCTGGGCCCCGGACATCCAGTACATCGACGGCGCCTGGTACATGTACTTCTCCGCGTCGCCCAGCACCGCCGTCTTCGACCAGCGGCTCTACTGGATCCGCAACACCAGCGCCAACCCGATGACCGGCACCTGGAGCGCGCCGCAGCGGTTCAACACCGGCTGGGAGTCGTTCCAGCTCGACGCGGCGGTCTTCGTCAACAAAGGCGTCCGCTACTTCGCCTGGGCGCAGGACAGCCCGTCGACCAACTTCAACAGTCACATGTACATCGCCCGGATGAACGGCCCGACCGCCATCACCGGAACCGCCGTGGAGATCGCCCGGCCCACCGTGGCGTGGGAGAAGGAGGGCGTCGCCGGCGTCGTCGAGGGACCGTCGCCGCTGGTCAAGAACGGCCGGGTCTACATCGCCTACTCGGCGTCGGCCACCGACTCCCGCTACAAGCTGGGCCTGCTCTCCTCCTGGGACACCGCCGACCTGCTCAACCCGGCGTCCTGGTACAAGCACCCGAACCCCGTCTTCCAGACCGCCAACGGCGTCTACGGTCCCGGGCACGGCAGCTTCACCGTCGCCGAGGACGGTGTCACCGACATGCTCGTCTACCACGCCCGCGACTACGCCACCCCGACACCGGACGCGCTCACCGACCCGAACCGGCACACCCGCGTGCAGCAACTGCTGTGGCGGGAGAACGGCGACCCGTTCTTCGGCCAGCCGATCCCGAGCACCGTCACCAACCCCGGCGTCCGGGGTCAGCACAGCAACCGGTGCGTCGACAACTACAACCGGGACACCACGCTCGGCGCCCTGGTCCGCCTCTACGACTGCAACGGCGGCACCGCCCAGCACTTCGAGCTGACGTACAACTCGGCCGGCTACTACCAGATCCGTAACCGCAACACCGGCACCTGCCTGGCGAACCTGACCGCCGGCACCGCCTCGAACGCCGACGTCGGCCTCTACACCTGCAACGGCTCCACCGGCCAGCGGTGGATCGTCCTGGACCGGGGCAGCGGCTGGTTCTCGCTGCGCAACGTCGCCGGCAACACCTGCCTCGACAACTACAACTGGGATGCCGCCAACGGCGCCCGCCTGTCCCTCTACCCCTGCAACAGCCTGGCCGCCCAGAACTGGCGCCTCGGCTGACCGTTGCCGTCGCGGGGGCGGTCGCCCGACCTGGCAGGCCGGGGAGCTGTTCACCGATCTGACGGTGCGGCAGAACGTAGCGGTGGCGGCCGGCCGGGGACCGCTGCGCAACCTCT
>NZ_JBFAMR010000076.1:0-36122 GCF_040656595.1 Actinoplanes sp. NPDC049802 | reverse complement strand
TCGTGAGGCGGTGCGGTTCGCCGGGGCGGTGCAGGTGTTGAGGGATCGTCGTGTCGGCACGTTCCTGGAGATCGGGCCGGATGCTGTGCTGACCGGGCTGGTCGATGAGGGTGCGGTGGCGTCGTCGCGGCGTGATCGGGACGAGGCGCGGACGGTGGTCGAGGCGCTGGGCAGTCTGCACGCCCGGGGTGTCGACGTCGACTGGACCGGATTCTTCGGCGGCGGCGGCAGCCGGATCGACCTGCCCACCTACGCGTTCCAGCGCACCCGGCTGTGGCCGGATCCGCCGCCCGCCGCGCCCGCAGACGACTTCTGGGCCGCCGTCGACCGTGACGACCTGGGCTCGCTGCTGGGCCTGGACGGCACGGCCACGCTCCAGGACGTCATGACCGCGTTGTCGTCCTGGCGGCGCGGTCCCGCCCCCGGTTACCAGCTGCGCTGGTCCCCGGTCGCCGAGCTGCCGCCACCCGCATTGACCGGGGTCTGGCTGGTCCCGGAGGATGCCGGTCCGATCGGCGCGGTGATGGCCCGGTACGGCGCCGACGTGCGCGTCTACCGGGAAGCCACCGCCGAGGAGCTGCTGCGGCCGGCACCGGACCGGATCGTCGCCGGAGTGCTGGCGCTGCCGAACGGGCCCGCGCCCGAGACCCTGATCCGGGCACTCGCCGAGGCCCGGCTGGACGCCCCGCTCTGGTATCTGACCCGGGGTGCGGTCGCGACCACGGCGGGGGAGCGGATCACCGATCCGGCCGGTACGGCGGTGTGGGGTTTCGGCCGGGCCGCCGCGGTCACCACCCCGCGCGCCTGGGGCGGTGTGGTGGACCTGCCGGAGACGCTCGGCGAGCGGACGCTGGGCGCGTTGTGTCAGGTGCTCGGCCGGGGTTCCGGGGAGGACCGGGTGGCGCTCCGCCCGGCCGGGGTGTTCGCGTGCCGGCTGTCACCGGCCGCGATCCCGGCCGGTGAACCGGACTGGACGGCCGGCGAGGTGGCCGTGCACGGCGGCCCACTGGCCGAGCGGATCGCCGGGCTGCTGGCCGGGGCCGGCGCGACCATCACCACCGGCCCGGCCGGCACCGTGGTGGTGACCAGCGACGGAGCGGATCCGGTCGGCACGGCGCTGGCCGCCGAGGCGAACCGGCTCGTGCTGGTGTACTCCGGCGACGAACTGTTCGGCACCGGCGGGGACCCCGGCACGGCGGCGGTGTTCGACGCGATCGCCCATCGACGGGCCGGCGCGGTCTCGGTCGCGGTGGGCCCGGACCTGACCGCCGGGCAGCTCGGCGCGGCGGTGGTCGCGGGCGGCACCGGACGGCTGCTCACCGCGATGGACTGGGCGGCGTTCGTTCCCGCCTACACCCGGTACCGGCCGAGTCCGCTGCTGCGCGACCTGCCGGAGGCGATGCGGCACGTCGCCGGGCCGGCCGGCGGCGCCCCGGCCACCGACGACCCGGACGAGCTGCGCCGGCTGCTCGACGAGGCCGACGAGGCCGGGCAGCGGGCCCTGTTGTCCCTGGTGGTGCGGGCCCAGGCCGCCTACACCCTGGGCCTGCCGTCGGCGGACGGTGTGGCGGAGGACCACGACTTCATCGACATCGGATTCGCCTCGCTCACCGCCGTGGAACTGCGGCGCCGGCTCGAAGCACTGACCGGGCTGGAGCTGACCGCGACTCTCGTCTACGACCACCCGACCCCGGCCGCTGTCGCGGAGGAACTGCTCGCCCAGCGGGCTCTCGTCAACAGTCAGCACGTAGGAAAGTAGGAACCCCTCATGTCCCGGTCGAGCCGGATGAATACCCTTCTCAAACCACCCAAGATGGCCTGGAACGCCACGGATCGCCGTCTACTGCGGGCGGCCGGGATCCAGGATCTGCGGGCGATCGCCAAGAAGCAGGTGCCCCGCATGGTGTTCGACTACTGCGACGGCGCGGCGGACGGCGAGATCAGCCTGAACCGTGCCCGGGACACGTTCGCCGGTCTCGAGTTCCAGCCGTCGGTGCTGCGTGACGTGTCCGTCGTCGACACCGGCCGTACGGTGCTGGGGCAGCGCCAGAGGCTGCCGTTCGTGCTGGCACCGGTCGGTTTCAACCGGGTGATGCACGCGGACGGCGAGTCCGCGGTCGCCTCGGTCGCGGAGCAGTTCGGTGTGCCGTACTCGGTCTCCACTCTGGCCACCACCTCGCTGGCGGACGTCGCCGCCGCCGCGCCCGGTGGCCGGCGCTGGTTCCAGCTCTACTTCGCCGAGGACCGCGGCATGGTCAAGGAACTGCTCGCGTGCGCTGAGGAGGCGGGGTTCGACACCATCCTGCTGACTCTGGACACGCCGGCCTCGGTGCCGCGCCGCCGGGACATCCGCAACGGCCTCACCATTCCGCCGTCGATGAGCCTGGGCACCTTCGCCGAGGCCTGGCTGCACCCCGGGTACTGGATGCGGCAGATCCGGGCCGGTTCCCCGAAACCGCAGGTGCTCGCGGCCACCGGTGGATCCGCCGCCGACATGATCAAGCGGGTGTTCAACCCGCGTCTCTGCCTCGACGACGTCGAATGGCTGCGGGGCGTGTGGTACGGCCGGCTGGTGGCCAAGGGCGTGCAGAGCGTCGCCGACGCCGGCCGGGTCGCGGACCTGGTGGACGGGGTGTGGCTGTCCAGCCACGGCGGGCGCAAGCTGGACCGCGCGCCGGTCCCGGTCGAGCTGCTCCCGGACGTGGTCGACGAGGTCGGTGACCGGGTGGAGGTGCTGGTGGACACCGGCATCACCTCCGGGGCCGACATCGTGGCCGCGATCGCGCTCGGCGCGACGGCCGCTGCCGTGGGCCGCTCCTACCAGTACGGGCTGATGGCCGGCGGGCGCCGCGGAGTGGTCCGGGCGCTGGAGATCCTGTCCCGGGAGATCGAGGTGACCCTGAAGCTGCTCGGGGTGACCGCGATCGATCAGCTCAACCGTTCGCACGTCCGGTTCCGCTGAACACGACGGCGGCGGCCCCGGTCCAGTGGATGGACCGGGGCCGCCGCCGTGGTGTTCAATCGCCGCTGGTCAGCACGTTTCCGTTGCCCGGCCGCATGCCGCGGGACCGCCGTTGGTCGCGGTGCACGAAGATCCGCTGGAGCCACCGGTCCCGGCCGTCGTAACGCGGCGTGAACTCGGACCGGCCGTGCAGGGCGAGCCGGTTGTCGATGATCGCCAGATCGCCGGGTTTCAGGATCGAGGTCCGGCACACCGCGGTCAGGGCCTCGCCCAGCAGCGACATGGCCTCCGTGGCGGTGCCGTCCAGGGGGACCGTGGACTCGAAGTCGATCCGGATGTCCGGGTCCTCGGGACTGCCGCTCAGGATGCCCTGCGGTCCCGCGCCACTGTCCAGGTCGCCGAAGGACGCCGGCGCCTCGGTGACGAACCGCGGTTCGTGCAGCACCGCGCGGACCTTCTCGGGCAGCAGGGACAGCGCGTTGCGGATCGAGGCCACCTGGGTCCCGGCCACGTTCTCGTGGTCGCTGCGCAGGCAGTGCAGGCCGACGTAGTCCGGCCGGTGCGGGTGGAAGGCGTTCTCGATGTGCATGGACAGCATCACCGAGCCGGCGTTGCCCTGGAACTTCTCCATCCCGGGCACCGGCACCACGTCCTGCACCAGAGCGCCGCTCTTCTCCTCCTTGAAGGCGATCAGCTCACCGAGCTGCAGCCCGATGAGCACCTCGGCGGCGGCGGGCACCGACGACTCACGCTGGACCGATCCGGGTATGTTCGGGGTGTCCGGTAGTTCCCCCGCCTCCACCGGCAGATTCCGGATCAGCAGGAGCGCGTCCGGCCCGGGATCCCAGCTGAAGTGCCGGATCGTCTGCCGCAGCCGGACCGGCAGGTGGCTGGAGAGCTCGCGGGCGGCGTCCAGCCAGGCGGCCGAGTCGACCAGCCGGGGAGGCCGTCCGGCCAGGTAACGGGCGATGGTGTCGACCTCGATCCGCTCCTCACGGGTGAGCACGATCGTGGTCTCGGTGTGGTGGGTGGCTTGAACCTCGACGGTCACGGAGGGTTCTCCTCTGTTGGCGGGGCATGGTCGAATGAGCTGTCAGTCGTCGTCGTCCCAGAGCGCCGTCTGCAGGTGTTCGGACAGTTGCCGTGGCGTCGGATTGGCGAAGAGGTCGGCGAGTCCCACCGGCAGGTCCAGTTCGGCCTTGGCCCGCTGGACCAGCTGGGCGCCGAGCAGCGAGTGCCCGCCGTTGGCGAAGAAGTTCGAGTCGGCGTGCAGATCGGGCCGGCCGAGCAGATCGATCCAGAGCGTGGTCAGCGCGACGGCCGTCTCGTCCGGCGGCGCGGCGGCCGCGGCCTGCGCCCGGGAGGCGGCGAGCGCGACCAGCGCGGCGCGGTCCACGGTCCCGGCGACGGTTCGTGGCAGGTGGTTCAGCACCACCACGTCGGCGCCGAACGGCAGCACCGTGCGGGCGTGCTCGGCGAGACGCCGCGGGTCCACGGGCTCCGGGCCACCGGCCTCGGCGAAGGCGACGACCGGGTGGCCGGCCGCGCCGCCGGGGGACTCGACGACAGCGACCGTCCGGACATCCGGGTGCGCCCCGAGAACGGCCTCGATGTCGGCCAGGCACACCCGCTGGCCGGCGACGGTGACCTGTGCGCCCAGCTCACCGGCGAGATCGAGCCGTCCGTCCGGCAGCCGCCGGGCGAGCTGCCCGGTGCGGTGGAACCGCCCGTACTCCGGGTGCGTGCCGAACCGCTCGGCGTCCAGTTCCGGACGGCGGTGGTAACCGGTGGCCAGGGCCGGGCCGGTGACGCAGAGTTCGCCGCGGACCCCGGTGCCCAGCTCGTACGGCGTACCCGGCTCGCTGATGAACGCGTGGTCGTCCGGAAGGGGGCCGGCGACGCCGGGGATGACCGGGCCGTGGTGCGGGGCTCCGGCGCCCACCACGGCGCGGCCGCCGGTGGTGAGTGCGAGCAGTGGCTCGATCAGTCCCGCCGCGGTGGCGGTGCTGCTCCGCCAGTCGGTGGCGGCGCCCGGTCCGGTGGCGGTCCGCCCGGCCGTGCGGGCCACGGCGGCGGCCAGCGCCCGATGGCTGACGGTCACCGCCAGTGGTTCCCGGGTGTCCAGGTGGTACTCCAGGTAGGCCGCCGTGCCGGGATCGAACGTGGCCGGAGCCGCGGCGTGGATGCCGTCCCCGGCGTCCGGGACGCGGACCGCGCCGGGCACCGCGATGCCCTCGGTGGCCAGCACCAGGTCCGCGCCCGAGTCGGTGAGCCGGGCGGCGAGGCCGGGCACCGGCTGGGCCGGGTCGAGCAGCACACAGCGGGCGCCGGCCAGCCACGTCCCGAGCCAGGCGGCGGCCAGTTCGGCGCCGCGCGGGGCGAACACCGCGACGACCCGGGCGGCACGGTCCGCGACCAGGTCCCGGGTGGCGAGCGCGGCCGACCACAGTCGCCGGTACGTCACGGACCGGCCGTCGTCGGCGATCGCCACGCGTTCCGGGTCCGCGGCGACCGTGGCGTACACGGCGGCCAGCACGTCCGGAGCGGGCGCCTCCTGAACCGTGGGCCGGAACCGGTCACCGGCGCCGAGGCGGGGCAGCGCGGCCACCGGACGGTCCACGGTCGCGCCGATCTCGAGCAGCAGCGCGTCGTAGCGCTCCAGTAGGCGTACGACATCGCCGGCGTGGAAGGCGTCGACGCAGAACGCGGCCCGCACGGTGGTCGCGTCCGGGCCGGGCATGATGAAGAACTCCAGGTCGAAACGGCTGTAACCGTTCTCCACCAGGACCGGCCGCACCGGCATGCCGGCCAGCACGGCTCCGGACTCCACGGTTCCGGGCATGTAGTTGAACAGGTGCCGGAAGAACCAGCTGCGCCAGGATGCCGGAGCGTCGGCGAGCACCGCCGGTGAGACGTGCTCCAGCGGCACGTCGGCGTGACTGATCGCCTCCAGGAAGGTGCTCCGGGCCTCCCGGACCACGGCCGGGAAACCGGCGCCGGGGTCGGTACGCACCCGCAGCGGCACCAGGTTCGCGTGGTAGCCGATCGCGCCGGTGTCCTGGCCGCGGATGTTCACCGGGGTGCCGATCACCACGTCGGAACCGGCGCCGTGCTGGGCGAGCAGCACCGCGTACGCGGCCAGCAGGATGATCGCCTCGGAGGCCCGCAGCTCCTTCTGGAGCCGGCGTACCACCGCACGGGCCGGTTCGGAGAGCGCGTGGTGCACGGTCTCGGCACGCAGGGTCGGCGCGGCCAGCGGCGGCCGGGTGCACCAGAGTCCGGATTCGGTGGGCCGCAGACCGTCCAGATGCTTCTGCCAGTACGCGATGCTGCGCTCGTCCGGAGCCCGCTCCACCAGCGACGGGACCGGTGTGTCCCGGGGCGCCCGCCCGGCGGCCAGCGCCTCGTACGCGTCGAGCAGCTCGCGCAGCAGGACGGTGACCGACACCGCGTCGAAGATCAGATGATGAACCACCACACAGGCCACGTCACCGGCGGTTCCGGATCGCACTCCGGCGCGCAGCAGTGGCCGTCCGTCGATCCGGAACGGGGCGGCGGCGAATGCGGTCAGGTCGGCGTCCCGTTCCCCGCCGGCCGGCAGTTCGCGGACCGGTACGACGGCGGACCCGGCCGGCAGCACCTCCCGGGTGAGCGTGGTGCCGTCGGTGTGGAACGTGGTGCGCAACGTCCGGTAGCGGTCGACGACCGCCCGCAGCGCCCGCTCCAGCAGCTCCCGGTCCAGCAGGCCGTCCACCTCGAAAGCGACCGCGATGTTGTTCACCCCGCTGTCCGGGACCAACCGCTCCAGCAACCACATGGCTGCTTCCTTGCGGCTGGCCGCTTCCCTCCGGCTGGCCTCGGCGGTCATGTGGGCTCCTCCTTCGAGCCGGTTCCGGCGCACACCCGGGCGATCCGGGCCACCGTCCGGTTCTCCAGCACGTCGCGCAGCGACAGGGTCAGACCGCGCCGGCGTGCCTCGTTGACCAGCTGGGCGGCGCCCAGGCTGGTGCCGCCGGCCAGGAAGAAGTCGTCGTCGACCCCGATCCGGGAGACGGCCGTGTAGGTGGCGAACAGCTCGCGGAGCAGCACCTGCGACTCGTCGGCCGGTACCCACCCGTCGCCGTCGCCGGTCGTGCCGCCGGGCGCGGGCAGGGCCTCGGCTTCCAGCTTGCCGTTCACGGTCAGCGGCAGGGTGTCCAGGACCAGCACGGCGGCCGGCACCATGTGACCGGGCAGGGTCTCGGCGAGATCCTTGCGGAGCTGGTCGGTGTCGATCAGGGCGCCCGGCTTCGGCACCACGTATCCGACCAACCGTTTGACCTCCGGATTGTCGGTACGGACGAGCACCGCCGCCTGATGCACCTCAGGGCGCTGCAGCAGTGCCGACTCGATCTCGCCGAGTTCGATCCGGTACCCGTGGATCTTGGTCTGGTTGTCGGTCCGCCCGCAGAACTCGTACTCGCCGTCCGCGGTCGGCCGGACCCGGTCGCCGGAACGGTACATCCGGGTGCCGGGCGGCCCGAACGGGTCCGGGAGGAACCGGTCGGCGGTCAGCCCGGGACGGCCCAGATAGCCACGGGCCAGTTGATCGCCCGCGATGTACAGCTCGCCGATCTGCCCCGGCACCACCGGGCTCAGGTCGTCGTCCAGCACGTGGTAGCGGACCCCGGGCATGGGTTGCCCGATCGGCAGCGGGCCGGGCGGCACCGGCTGGTCCGGTTCGATGACGACGGTGCTGCACCCGACGGTGGTCTCGGTGGGACCGTACTCGTTGATCACCCGGGCGCCCGGGTGCCGGAGCCGCCACGCGTCCACAGTCTCGCCGAGCAGCAGCTCACCACCGGCCATCAGCTCCCCGGTCGGCGACGACTCGGACGGCAGGGCGGTGAGCAGCGGGATGTGCGACGGCGTCACCTTGACGAAGGACGGGCGATCGCGGCCGTACGGGCCGGCCGCGTGCGTTCCCGTCTCCTCCAGCGCCGCGACGTGCACGCAGCCGCCGGTGGCCAGCGGACCGTAGAGCGCGGTGACGGTCAGATCGAACGCGAACGACGAGTGCAGCAGCGCCCGCCCGCGCACCCCGGGGTAGGAACTCACGACGTGGCGCAGGTAGGTGGCGAGCTGGCGGTGTTCGATCACCACCCCCTTCGGGCTGCCGGTCGAGCCCGAGGTGTAGATGACGTACACCGGATGCGCCGGCCGCAGCGGGGCGATCCGGTCCACATCGGTGGGGTCGGTGCCCGGTTGCCCGGTGTCGTCAGCGGCCGGGTCCAGCAGGACCGTGCGGACTCCCGTCCCGGGCATCGCGTGCCGGTCGTCGCCGGTGGTGAGCAGCAGCATCGGGCGGCCGTCGGCGAGCATGCGCTCCAGCCGCCGGCGCGGGTAGTTCAGGTCCAGCGGCAGGTAGGCGGCCCCGGACTTCTGCACCGCCAGCGCGGCCACCACGAACCACGCCGAGCCGATCCCGATCGCGACCAGCCGTTCCGGCCCGGCCCCCAGGGCGATCAGCCGGTGCGCCAGCCGATTCGCCCGGGTGTTCAACTCGCCGTACGTCATCCGCTGGTCGGCCCAGATCAGGGCGACGGCGTCCGGCGTCCGGCGTACCCGCTCCTCGAACCGTTCCAGGAAGAAGGCCACCGGGCTCACTCCGCGCCCTGGACTTCGGAGACCGCCGCGGCGACCGAAGGGTGACGCAGCATCTGCTCGTGGTCCACGTCGAGTGCGATGTTCCGGCCGAACACCTGGTCCCGCTGGGTGGAGTGGGCGGATGTGATCGCCGTGGCGGTCTTCCACTGCGGCCCGGGGTCGATCTCGGTGGCCGCCCGCAGGTACCCGACGAAGGCGCCGAAGCTGCCGCCCAGGTCGGCCCGTACGTCGTCGTCGAGCCCGAGGCGCCGTCCGGCCACGTCGATCGCGTCCCGGAAGATGCCGGTCAGGGCGGGACCGATGACCGCCAGGTCCTCGAACCCGTGCCGCTCCTGCACCGCCTGGCCACCGGCGTGGAACGCGGCGATCTCGGCCGGTGACAGGATGGTCGTCAGCGCGCCCGCCGCGGCGTGGAAGTCGCGGTAGAGGCCGGCGATGTTCGGCTGTTCCGGGTCGAGCAGGATCAGCCGGGGAGCGGTGTCCTGCACCGCGGCCAGCCGTTCGGCGAGCGGGGCGGCGAACACCGCGCCGACGCAGTAACCGAGCACGGCGCCGACGGTCCGCTCCCGTCGCCGCACTCCTTTCAGCCACCGTTCGACATAGTCGCCACCGGACATGGTGTCCTCGGCGCCGCGGGCCGGGGCCACCGTCTCCCAGATCTCCCCGGTGGTGCTCAGCAGCGGGACCAGATCACGGAAACAGGCCTGGGTACGGCCGGTGCTGGTGAAGTCGACGGCGAGCGTGAGCCGGTCGTCCGGCCCACCCTTGCGCAGGATCTGCCAGGAGCTCCTTTTCACGATCGGATCCCTCTCAGTCTTGGGCGCTGTCATGGAGATATCGGAGGGTGACCGCCGTGCCGAGCACCACGGTCCAGCCGGCGAGCACCAGGGCCGACAGCCCGACCGACGAGTCACCCTCGAACGGGCTGCGGCCGATCACCGCCAGCCAGTGACTCGGGATGATCGCGGACACCCGCTGCATCCACTCCGGGAAGGCCACCACCGGGAACATCGCGCCGCCGAGCACCCCGAGCAGCATGTGCGAGATGCTGGTGAGGGCCTGCACGCTGTCGGCTGAGGCGATCTGCCCGATGAAGACGCCCAGCAGCGCGAACGGCAGGGAGCCGACCCAGATGCCGAGGATCAGCTGCAACCAGCCAACTATCGGCAGGCGTACCCCCTCCAGCAGCCCGCCGGTGACCGCGACCGCGGTGATCGCCGGCAGCGCCACCACCAGCGACGCGGTCAGCTTGGCGATCAGGTAGCTGGTCGGCGACAGCGGGGTGATCCGGAGCTGGCGTTGCCAGCCGGTCGCCCGTTCGAGCGCCACCCGGGAGCCGATGTTGAGCGCGACGAAGAGCGCCGCCCACGCCGCCAGGCTGCCCAGCAGGTACTCGCTGAAATCGACACCGACACGGTCGGCGATGTCGCCGCGGAACAGATTCGCCTGCATGAGGTAGAGCACGGTCGGGAAGAACAGCGCGCCGATCCAGAACTGACGGGCGCGGCCCACCCGTTTGACCTCGAGAACGAGGAATCCGGTGTTCATCGAGTTTCACCGCCCTCCGCTGAGGTGAGAGCCAGGAACGCCTTCTCCAGGCTGATCGCGGCGATCTCCACGTCGTGGGCCCGGGGGAACCGGGCGAACAGTTCCCGGGCGGCGGCGTCGGAGTCAGCGCAGACGAGATCGAAATGGTCGCCCCGGGCCTCGACGGTGACCACACCCGGCAGCTCACGCAGGTGCTCGGCGTTCGCGCCGGGGACGGTGGCGGACAACGACCGGCCGGCCACCACCGAGCGGATCTCGGGGACGGTGCCGTCGGCGATGACCGACCCGGACCGGATCAGCACCACCCGGTCGGCGTAGTCCTCCGCCTCGTCGAGGTAGTGCGAGGCGAACACCACGGTGCGGCCTCCATCGGTGAACTCCCGCATGGAGGCCCAGAACAGTTGCCGGGCCTCCACGTCCATCGCGACGGTCGGCTCGTCCAGCAGCAGCAGCCTCGGGTTGGAGACCAGTGTCATCGCCAGCCGCAGCCGCTGCCGCTGCCCGCCGGAGAGCCGGGTGCGGCGGTCCGCCAGGCCGGTCAGGCCGGTGATCCGCAGCACCTCCTCGATCGGCTGGGGCCGGGCGTGCAGGGACGCGGCCATGGTGAGCAGCTCACGGGCCGACACGTCGTCGAGCAGTGCGCCCTCCTGGAGGGTGGCGCCGATGACGCCCCGGGTGATGGCCTCCCGCGGGGTGTTCCCGAACACGCTGATCTCGCCGCGGTCCGGCCTGGTGAGCCCGAGAACCATGTCGATCAGGGTGGACTTGCCGGCGCCGTTCGGGCCGAGCACCGCGACCACCTCGCCGGAGGCGATCTGCAGGTCGATGCCGTCGACGGCCCGGACGTCACCGAAGCTCTTGTACAGCCCCGACACCTTGATCGCCGGCGGACCGGCCGCGCGGCCGGTGGGTTCGGCCACGGTGGCTCCCACTGCGTTGTTCATCGAATCCCCAACCGGATCGCCATGGGTGTGCGAGGAGCATCCTGACGGCGCCCGGCATGGCGGATCCATCTGTTCCGGGGTGACCTCCGGCGGTTCTGGGGTTCCGCCCGCCCGGTGCGGGGGCGGGGAATACGGATAGGGGTTACCCCGTCTCGGGCGCGGTCGCGACCATCTGATTCGTCATGCTTTCCGGACGGTATATGGAGGTGCTTCGTGGCGCGTATGAAAGGGAACGGTCACTGTCATTCGTTCAACGGTGACGGACGGATGGACATCATGGTCCGTGACGATGCCACGGGGGAATTGTTCGTTCTACCGCACAGCGGCAGTTTCCAGGGCACCGAGACGTTCGGTGAACCCGTTCTGATCGGCACCACGTTCGACCCCCGGAGGGACCATTTCCTGGTCCGCACCATCGACATCAACGGCAACGGTTTCGCCGACGTCATCGGCATGAGCATGCGGCCGGCCAACGAGCAGCACGGGATCTTCCTCTACCCGAACAAGGGCGGGCTCAACGGCCTGGACACCCTCGCCGGCCCGATCCGGATCTCCGGCGCCCGCGACGACCGCAAATGGGAGACGCTCGGCATCGCGGACCTGGACCTGGACGGCTGCGGCGACATGTTCGGCCGGGAGAAGGACGCCGGCAACGTGGACGCGTTCTTCAACCGTCGTGAGGTCAAACAGAACGAGACCTACGACACCAACGAGGTACGGATGGTCACCGTCGACGTGGACGACTTCCCGTTCGCGATGGCCGACGTCACCGGTACCGGCCGTCCCGACCTGCTGGTCCGGCGCAAGAACGGCGACCTCGACGTCTACGAGTTCGGGCAGAACACCTCCGGCGAGGGCCCGTGGTGGTCGAGTGAGGGCCGGTGGTTCACGCTCGGGCACGGCTGGCAGGAGTTCGAGATCATCACGGTGACCGACATCGACCTCGACGGCCGCCCCGACCTGCTGGGCCTGCGCGCCGACGGCACCCTGGTCGTGCACCGCCACCACGGCGGGTTCGACCCGGAGCGGCCGGCCGGCACGTTCACCGCCCCCGAGGTCGTGGCGACCGGCTGGCAGAAGTACTCGGTGGTGAGCTGAGATGGACGAGCTCGCCGCCGCTGAGCGGGCCGACCGGCTCGACCCGGCGCTCGGCACCTTCCTGCACCGCTTCCCGCCCGGCGCCGCCGCCGGGGACGGTCCGCTGCGCGGCACCCTGATCGGGGTGAAGGATGTGATCGCCGTCGCGGGTGCGCCGACCACCGCCCAGAGCGCCGTGCACGACCCTGGATGGTGGGCAGGCCGGGACGCTCCCGTGGTGGCACGGCTCCGCGCGGCCGGCGCGGTGGTGGCCGGCAAGACCACCCTGGCCGAGCACGCGCTGTCCCGCCCCGACCCGGACATCGCCGGTCCGGTGCCCCGCAACCCGTGGGATCCGCACCGATGGACCGGCGGGTCGAGCTGCGGCAGCGCGAACGGCATCCCGGCCGGGTTCTTCGACGCCGGCATCGGCACCGACAGCAACGGCAGCATCCGGATCCCGGCCGCGCTGTGCGGCGTCACCGGGCTCAAACCGACCCAGGGCCTGCTGCCCGCGGCCGGAATCCTGCCGCTCGCCCGCTCGGTGGAGACCGCCGGGCCGCTGGCGCGCACCGCCCGGGAGTGCGCCCGGCTGCTCGCGGTGATGGCGGACCGGCCGGCCGAACTGGACCGGCCCCCGCTCGCCGGACTGTCCGGGGTCCGCATCGGCGTTCCCCGGGACCTGGTGGCGTTCGCCGCGGTCGATCCGGTGACGTCGGCGGCGTTCGAGGCCGCGCTGGAGGAGTTGCGGACGGCCGGAGCCGACGTCGCCGACATCCCCCTGGACGAGGGTCTGCCGCTGGTCGCCGCGCAGCTGGTGACGATGCTGGCGGAGGCGTTCGAGGTGCACGGGGCACGGCTGCGGGACCGCTGGACCGACTACGGCCGCCCGTTCCGGTGGAACGTGGCGCTCGGCGGCGTGCTGACCACCGAGCACTACCTGCGCGCCCAGCGGGTCCGGAGCTGGGGAGCCGCCGGCCTGCGGGCCCGGTTCGCCGAGTTCGACCTGATCGCCACGCCGGCCTGGCCGTCCCCGGCTCCGCGGTACGACGACCCGGCCGGTCTCCGGGCGGTGTCCTGGCTGCCCAGCATCTGGAGCGCGGTCGGCTTCCCGGCGATGGCGCTGCCGATGGGCGCCGATCCGGACGGGCTGCCGCTGTCGCTGTCGCTGGCCGCCGCCCCGGGGCGGGACTTCGACCTGGCCGCCTGCGCCGACGTCTACCAGCGGGCCACCGGCTGGCACGAGCGGGAACCGAAACCGGAGCCGGTCACCGACCCGGCGCCGGTCGCCGCGCCGGAGGGGCCCACCGACGGCGCCGACCCGGACCAGCGCGCCTGGTTGGCCACCACCTTCGGCGACCTGGGTGTCCCGGTGTCCGGCGACGACCTCGACCAGATCGCGGTCACCTGGTCCAAGGTGCACTTCCTGACCAGCATCCTGCCCGATCCGCCGGTGGACGTGCCGCCGTTCGGCGCCGCCGATTCACAGCCCGTCTAGGCGCTCCGCACGGTCCGGCCATGACAGCGCGGGGATTGGTTTTGCCCGGGCGCCCCGGCAGGCTGTCCGGTATGGATGACGACGTGATCGAGGTGGCCGGGCTGCGCCGCAGCTACGGCGCCTTCGAAGCGGTACGGGGGTTGTCGCTCAGGATTCCCCGCGGTGAACTGTTCGCCCTGCTCGGCACGAACGGGGCCGGCAAGACCACCACCATCGAGGTGCTGGAGGGCCTCCAGGCGCCGACGTCCGGCCGGGTCCGGGTGCTGGGGCTCGATCCGATCGCGAACCGGGCCGAGCTGCGCCCCCGGACCGGGGTGATGCTCCAGCGCGGCGGATTCACCGGTTCGCTCACGGTCCGGGAGACGGTCGACTTCTGGCGGTCGCTCACGGTCCGGCCGTACCCGGTCGCCGAGGTCCTGGAGATGGTCGATCTGACCGACCGTGCGAACGTCGCGGTCGAGCAGCTGTCCGGCGGCGAGGGCCGGCGCCTGGAACTGGCGCTGGCCGTGCTCGGCCGCCCGGAACTGCTCTTCCTCGACGAACCGACGACCGGTATGGACCCGGCCTCCCGGCGCCACGCCTGGGAGGTGGTCCGCGAACTCCAGCGCAACGGCACCACCATCCTGCTGACCACGCACTATCTGGAGGAGGCGGAGGCGCTCGCCGACCGGGTGGCGATCATGCGGGCCGGGCACATCGTGGCCACCGGCGCCCCGGAGGATGTGGTCGGCACCCTGCCGGCCCGGATCAGCTTCCGGCTGGCGACGCCGGTGGACGGTCTCCCCGACCTGCCGGACACGACCCGCACCGTCGAGGGTGACCGGGTCACCTACGAGACCGGTCGGCTCCAGGACGACCTGACCCGGCTGCTCGACTGGGCCAACACCGGTGGGCTGCGCCTGGTGGCCCTGTCCGCACGACCGGCCACCCTGGAGGATGTCTTCCTGGACATCGCCGCCGACCGTGACCCGGCCGACCGTGACCCGGCCGACCGTCAGACCGAGACGGAGCCCGCCCGATGAACCGGTCCACGACCACCCAGCCCCGTCCGGCCGTCACCCCGGACCGGGCCACCCGCCCGTTCTGGCAGATGGTGGCGCTGCTCCGGATGGAGACGACGGCCCTGCGCCGCAACTGGACCGCCACCCTGCTCTCCGGGGTGAGCCCGCTGCTCATCGGCGTCCTGCTGACCAGCGGTTACGGCAACGACCCGGTGCCCGGCGTCCGCCGGGCGGTCAGCGTGATCAGCCTGCTCGCGGTCTTCGTGGTGCACCACCACCTGACCACCGTGTACGCCTCCCGCCGCCAGGAACTGGTGCTCAAGCGGCTGCGGGCCGGCCTTCCGTCGGACCGGACCATCCTGTTCGGCACCGCCAGTTGCACGGTGCTCATGTTCCTGCTCCAGGCCGGTGCCCTGGTCGTCTACACGATCCTGGTCCTCGGCCTGCCCGCCCCGAAGAACCCGCTGATCATGCTGGTGTCGCTGGTGCTGGGCGCGGCCGTGATGGCGGGCTTCTCGGCGCTGCTCTCGGCGGTGACCCGCAGCTCCGAGGCGGCCATGCTGACCACCCTGCCGTCGATGATGATCCTGCTGTGCACGCCCGGCGCGCTGCTGCCGATCGGCCGGATGCCGGAGCCGGTGGAGACCCTGCTGTGGCTGCTGCCCACCGGGCCGTTCACCGAGATCCTCCGGATCGGCTGGCTGGGCCGCGACGACGACGGCCAGGTGCTGAGCCTCGCCGAGACGTTCACCGCGTCGCTGCCGTCCCTCGGCGTGCTGCTGGTCTGGCTGGTGGTGTCGCTGCTGCTGGCCCGGCGTTACTTCCGCTGGGAGCCCCGGCACTGATGCCGGAGAGCGGCGCCCCGGGCCTGATGTCGGCCGATCGGGAGTACGGTCTGCATCGGCCCCGGATGGTGATGCTGGGCACGGTGGGCAGCGCGGTGCTGGCGGTGCTCGCCCTGGCCACCGTGGGCCTGTGGCGGGAGCCGGATCCGGCGCGGACGGCCGCCGGCGCGGTGGGGATCATCGTGTTCTTCGTCGCGCAGGGCGCCGCGTTGTACGGGGCGATCACCACCCGGCTGTCCGCGCCGACCCGGCGGCGGCTGCTCCTGGTGTTCATCGGGGCCGCCGTGCTCTCGGTGCCGCTGGCCGGCCCGGTCGGCCGGCCGGAATGGTCCACCTGGGCCTTTCTCGGCGGCTCGGTGATCGGTTCGGTGTCCCTGCTGCGCGGCTGGGTGGCGGCGGCTCTCGCGGTGCTGTCGACCCTGGCCACGGCGGCCGGCGTGGCGGTCTGGAACGGGGCGCCGGTCCGGGACCAGGTGACGATCACGGTGGTCGTCGGGCTGTCCCTGGCCGGGTGGAACGCCATCCACCTGTGGCTGTGGGGACTGCTGGTCGAGGCGCAGCGCGGCCGGGTCGCCCAGGGCCAGCTGGCCGCCACCGAGGAGCGGCTGCGGTTCGCCCGCGACGTGCACGACCTGCTCGGGCACAGTCTGTCGGTGATGGCGCTGAAGGCCGAGCTGGCGTCCCGGCTGTCGGCCACCGACGCGGCGCGGGCCGGCCGGGAGGCGGCCGAGGTGCAGCGGCTCGCCGCGTCGGCGCTGACCGAGCTGCGCGAGGTGGTGCACGGTTACCGCGCGGTCGATCTCGGCGCCCAGCTCGTCGCGGTGGAGCAGGTGCTGCGGTCGTCCGGCATCCGTTGCACGGTGGCAGGCTCGCCCGGTGAGGTGGCGCCGGAGACCGCCCGGCATCTGGTCGCGGTGCTGCGTGAGGCGAGCACCAACGTGATTCGGCACAGTCAGGCCACCTGGTGCAGAATCGAGTTCGGCCGGGACGGGGACGATTTACGGATGATCATGAGCAACGACGGCGCGCCGGAGAAGGCACCGGACCGATACAGCTTCGGCCTGCGCGGGCTGTCCGAGCGGCTGGCCGAGACCGGCGGGACGCTGCGCCACGACCGGGTCGGTGACACGTTCCGCCTCGACGTGCGACTGCGGCAGGCCCGATGATCCGGGTGTTGCTCGTCGACGACGAGGACATGATCCGGGCCGCGCTGGCCGCCCTGCTCGGGCTGGAGTCCGACCTCGAGGTGGTGGCCGAGGTCGCGGACGGCCCGGCCGCGGTGGACGCCGCGCGCGCCCACCGGCCGGACGTCGCCGTGGTGGACCTCCAGATGCCGGCCATGGACGGGCTGGAGGTGACGGCCGAGCTCAACCGGGTCCTGCCGGGCTGCAAGGTGGTGATCCTGACCGGGCACGGCCGGCCGCCGCACCTGCAACGCGCGCTGGCCGCCGGGGCCAAGGGCTTCCTGCCCAAGGGCGCGCCGAGCGGCACCCTCGCCGACGTCATCCGCCGGGTGCACAACGGCAGCCGGTACGTCGACCCGGCGCTGGCCGCGGACGCCCTCAGCACACCGGAGTGCCCGCTGACGCCGCGGGAGCTGGAGGTGCTGCGCCTGGCCGAGCACGACACACCGATCGCCGAGGTGGCCCGCCGGACCCACCTGGCCAGCGGCACCGTCCGCAATCACCTGTCGGCGGTGGTCGCCAAGATGCGGGTGGCGAACCGGGCCGAGGCGTTCCGCACCGCGAGGCACAACGGCTGGCTCTGACCGTCGACGGGGTGAGCAAATCATGCCCGGTACATGAGTGACGCAGTTATTCGGCATCCCGCCGGTCGCTACTATTTGTGACCACCGGCGATTCCACCACCGTGTCGGAATGACGGTTCCCGGTGAATTCACTCAGCAGGGCGATCCGTGAGGGCGTGACGTATGAGTATGGACATCATTCCGCAAGAGGGCGCCGAGATGGGGGTGCTGGTCGAGGGTTTCGTGGCCGCCGAGGCGACCGCCGACGACATCGCCGCGCTGAAGAAGACGGTTTACGAGCAGAAGATCCTCGTTTTCAAGAATCAGAATCTCAGCCCTCGCGAATTCCTGGACCTGGGCCGCCGGTTCGGCGAGCCGACCGTCTATTACGAGCCCATCTACCACCACCCGGAACACAAAGAGATCTTCGTGTCGTCGAATCTCGACACCGACGGCAAACCCGGCGTGCCGAAGACCGGGCGGTTCTGGCACTCCGACTACATGTTCACGCCGGCACCGTACTCGCTCACCTTCATCTACCCGCAGGTGGTGCCGAAGCAGAACCGGGGCACGTACTTCATCGACCTCGGCAAGGCGTACCAGCGCCTGCCGGACGATCTGAAGGCGGCGATCAAGGACACCTGGTGCTGGCACAGCGCGCGACGGCACGTCAAGATCAGGCCGTCCGACGTGTACCGCCCGATCGGCGAGGTCATCGACGAGATCGAGAACGCCACCCCGCCGACCCGGCACCCCACCGTCTTCACGCACCCGGTGACCGGCGAGCCCACCCTCTACCTCAGCCAGGCGGGCACCTACCGGATCGACGACAAGGACGGTACGGAACTGCCCGCCGAACTGCTTCAGCGTCTGTTCGAGGCGGTCGGCCAGCAGGACCCGGAATTCCGGCACGAGAACATCCACCTGCAGACGTTCACCGAGGGCGATCTGCTCCTCTGGGACAACCGCAGCCTCACCCACCACGCCCTGCACAGCGCGAAACCGGAGCCCGCGGCCTCGTTCCGGGTCACGGTGTACGACGGTCTGCCCTACCTGGGCGAACCGGCCTGACGATCGCACCGCTCACGGGGGAGGACAGATGGAAAAGATCATTCCAGCGGCCCGGATCACCGCACGGCACCCTACGGACACGGCGTTGATGGACGAGGTTCTTCAGGTCTACAAACCACCGTGCCGCTATCTGACGGCGGCCGACACCCTGCTGGCCGACGGGACGCTCGGGGTGGCGAGCGAGTTCTCGGTGCCCCAGCCGTTCTACATCGAGAACACCGGGCACTTCAACGCGGTCGAGTTCGTCATCTGCCTCAACCAGATGATGTATTACGCGGTGGCCAAGGCGGTGAAGGAGGGCATGCTGGCGCCGTTCACCGAATGGCAGCCGGACGACTTCTGGAAACGCCAGCTGACCGACTTCCTCATCGTCGGGATGAAGACCCGGTTCCGGCGGCCGGTGGCGGCACAGCGATTCCACGGCGAGGGCCGGTTCGTCAAACTCGTCCAGCGGGACGTCGGCTTCCAGCCGCTGCTGATCATGGACGTCGCCTGCCGGTTCTGGGACGACGACGGCGGCCGTGCCGAGGGCGAGATCAAGGCGGCCCTGGTCAGCCCCCCGACGAGCGGGTCGTAGTCTTGCCGGACTCCTTCACCGACATGTTGCGGGCCGCCCCGCGGTCGGAGCGCCGCCGCTTGCTGGAGCAGGCGGCGGCAGCCGAGATCCGGGAGATCCTGCAGATGGCGCCCGACGAACCGGTGCCACCCACCGAGAGCGTGTTCAGCCTCGGCCTCGGTTCGCTGGGCGTCGTCGACCTCAAGGAACGGCTGGAGGCCAGGTTCGGCTGCGTCATCGACGCCGACGTGCTGTTCAGCCACCCGACCCTGGCCAACCTGATGGACCACCTGACCCAGGGACAGCTGCGGGATCTGTTCCCCGGTGATTCCGAGCCGGATCCGTCCACGCCGGACGCGTCCACCACGGCACTCGTGGACGACTTCCTCAAGACCCTGTACCAGCGCTAGCGACGGAGACGAGGAATGTCCGTGACGGACGGCACCACGCGGGACCAACTCCTGGACGCACTGCTGAGCCAGCGCTACGAACCGATCGCCGTCATCGGCGCCGGTCTGCGCTTCCCGGGCGACAGCCGTGACCTGGACAGCTACGCCGCACTGCTGCGAACCGGGGGATCGGGCATCGGGCCGATCCCCCCGGACCGCTGGGACGTGGACGCGCTGTACTCGGCGGATTCGTCCCAGCCCGGCCGGATCCGTACCCGGGCCGGTGGCTTCGTGCCTGGCATCGACCGGTTCGACCCCCGGTTCTTCAACATCTCGCCGAAGGAGGCCGACTACGTCGACCCGCAGCAGCGCCTGGTCCTGGAGTGCGCGTGGGAGGCACTGGAGTCGGCGAACACCGACCCGTCCGCGTTGCGAGGCGGCAACGGCGGCGTCTACGTGGGCGTGGGCACCACCGACTACACCATCGCGGTGGGCGACCTGGCGAACGAGCAGCTCGATGGCTACATCGGCACCGGGACCACACACAGCGTCATCTCCGGCCGGCTGTCGTACTTCCTCGGCTGGCAGGGCCCGAGCATCAGCATCGACACCGCCTGCTCCTCCTCGCTGACCGCCATCCACCTGGCCGTGCTGGGGCTGCGCCGCCGGGAGTGCGATCTCGCGCTGTGCGGCGGCGTCAACGTCATCTCCCAGCCGCGCGGCCACATCGTGCTGTCCCGGGCGGGCATGCTCTCCCCGGACGGGCAGTGCAAGACCTTCGACGACAGCGCCGACGGGTACGGCCGCAGCGAGGGCTGCGGCATGCTCGTGCTCAAGCGGATGTCCGACGCCGTCCGGGACGGCGACGACATCCTCGCCCTGGTACGCGGCAGCGCGGTCCGCCACGACGGAGCCAGCGGCGGCCTGACCGTCCCGAACGGTGCCGCCCAGGAGAACGTGATGCGGCAGGCGCTCGCCGACGCGATGGTGGCGCCGGGCGAGGTCCAGTACGTGGAGGCACACGGAACGGGCACGTCGCTCGGCGACCCGATCGAGATGTCCGCGATCCACACGGTGCTCGGCACCGCCCCGGATCGGACCGATCCGGTGGTGGTCGGCTCGGTCAAGACGAACATCGGGCACATGGAGTCGGCCGCCGCCGTCGGAGGCGTGCTGAAGGTCGTCCTCCAGATGCGGGACCGGACCATCTACCGGCACCTCAACCTGGAGACCCCGTCCCGGCACATCCCGTGGGACCGGTACCACGTGACGGTGCCCACCGAGCCGCGCCCGTGGACCGGCGGGCCGCTGCGCGCGCTGGTCAACTCGTTCGGTTTCAGCGGCAGCATCGGCAGCCTGGTGATCGAGGAGCCGCCACCGGTCGCGACCGCCGCGGAGACCCCGGAAAGCGACCGCGAGGCGGCGGCCGCGACCGCCGTGTTCACCCTCTCCGCCCGCAGCCGCAACTCGCTGGAACAACAGGTCGAGCGCTACCAGCGGCACCTGGCCGAGAACCCCGGCCTGGACCTGGCCGACCTGTGCCACACCACCAACGTGGGGCGGGCGCACCTGGCGCTGCGCCTGTCCGGCCCGGTGCGGACCCACGAGGACCTGGCCGCCCTGCTGCGGACGGCGGCCGCCCGCGGCGACCGGGACGACGCGCCACGCCATCAGCGAACCGCCTTCCTGTTCAGCGGCCAGGGCTCGCAGTACGCCGGGATGGGAAGCGGGCTGTACCGCCACTACCCGGTCTTCCGGCGCTGGCTGGACGAGTGCGACCGGCTGTTCCGGCCGCACCTGGGCCGGTCGATCCGGGAGATCGTGCTGGGCGGGTCCGCGGACGGCGCCGACGAGATCAACCGCACCAGCTGGACACAGCCGGCGCTCTTCTCGCTGGAGTACGCCCTGGCCCGGCTCTGGCTGTCCTGGGGTGCCGAGCCGGAGGTGATGATCGGGCACAGCATCGGTGAGGTGACCGCGGCCGCGGTGGCCGGGCTGTTCGACCTGCCGGACGCGATCCGGCTGGTCGCCGCCCGGGCCGCCGCCATGCAGTCGGTCGCCACCCCGGGCCGGATGATCGGTGTCAGCGCGCCGGCCGAGGAGGTCGCCGATCTGCTGTCCGGGTACCCGGACGTCGCCCTGGCCGCGCTCAACGCCCCGCGGCAGTGCGTGGTGTCCGGCGGCACGGACGCCGTCACCGCCATCGAGCGAACGCTGCTCCAGCGTGGGGTCAAGGTTCGCGGGCTGGCGGTTTCGCACGCGTTCCACTCCCCGCTGATGGCCGATGCCGCCGCCACCTTCGGCCGGGCCATCGCCGGCATCCGCTTCCACGAGCCGGCGCTGACACTGGTGTCCAACCTGACCGGTGACGTGGCCGGCCCCGGCGAGATGGCCACCCCGGAGTACTGGGTGCGCCAGGTCCGTGAGCCGGTCCGGTTCCTGGCGGGCATGCGGACGATCGGTGACCGCGGCCGGCACGCCTTCATCGAGATCGGGCCGTCCGGGACCCTGACCGCGCTGGGCCGGCAGTGCCTGGACCGGCCCGGTGACCTCTGGCTGACCAGCCTGCACCCGGAGCGGGCGGACCAGGACACCATCCGGGCCGCCCTGTCCCGGGTGTACGACAGCGGCCTGCCGGTGTCCTGGACCGCGTACCACACCGGGCGGCGGCTGTGCCGGGTCCCGTTGCCGGTCTACCCCTTCGACCGCCGCCGGTACTGGCTGCCGGTGCCGGACCGGACCCGGCGGGCGGCCGGCGAGCCCGGCCCGGGTCACCCGCTGCTCGGCGCCGAGATCAGCACGCCGGAGCAGCGGTCCGGCGGCGTCCGCGAGTTCGCCGCGCGGCTGAGCGCCGACCGGCCCGGCTATCTGGCCGACCACGTGGTGATGGATCAGGTGGTCTTCCCCGGCGCCGGCTACCTCGAGGTCTTCCTGGCGCTGCAGGACGCGGTGCACGGTGAGACCTCCCGCCCGGTCGAGGACGTCCGCATCCACGAGCCGCTGCTGCTCGCGGCGGGCGAGACCACCGAACTGCGTACCCGGCTGGACTCCACCGGCGCCGCGATCGTCAGCATCGTGGCCGGCACGAACGGGCCGATCGAGCGCCGGCACGCCACCGCGGCACTGGGCCCGGCCGGGGCTCGGACGGAGGAGCCGGACGGCTCGCCGGACGGCGCGGGCGAGACCGTGCCGGTGGACGAGCTGTACGCCGAACTGGCCGACCGGGGGCTGGCGTACGGCCCGGAGTTCCGCCGGTTGCGGGGCCTGTCGCGGAACCGGGCCGGCCTGGTGGTCGCCGAGGTCGCCGGGCTCCCCGGCCCGATCGCCGAACACCTGCCGCCGCCGGTTCTCGACGCCGCGTTGCAGGCCGTCGCCGCGCTGGCCGGGACCGACTCCGGAGACACCTTCCTGCCGGTACGTTTCGGCAGGTTCCAGCTGTTCAAGAAGCCCCGTGGCGACCTGCGCGCGGTGGTGCGGCGGGCCGGGACCGGCCCGGACGGTGTGGACCTGGCCGCCGACGTCCTGCTGTTCGAGGGCGACCGGCCGGTGGCGGCGCTGCACGGGCTCGGGCTGCGGCGGGTGGCCCGTCCGGCCGGCGCCGTCCGGCAACTCTTCCACCAGCCGCGCTGGGTCAAGCGGGCGCTGCCGCAACCCGCCGGGGAACCGGCCCGGGCCCGGCACGCGCTGGTGGTCGGCCGGACCCGGGAGGACCTGGGGGCGGCCGTCGAGACGGTGCCGGACGGGGCCGGTCTCACCTTCGCCGCCGACCCGGGCCAGGCCGGGCGGCTGCTGCGCGACCGGCCGGACGTCACCGACCTGTGGTGGTTCTGGACCGGGCGGCCGGGTCTGCGCGACGAGTGCGAGCGCAACTACCGGGACGTGCTCGCCCTGATCGCCGCCGCCGACGCCGCGGGCGCCCCGTCACCGGCGCGGATCTGGCTGGTCACCGAGGGCGGCCAGTGGCTGCGGGACGACGATCCCGGCGCCCGCACCGCCGAGGGCCTGGCCGCGAGTACCCTGTGGGGCTTCGGGGCCGTGCTGCTCAACGAGTACCCACGGCACCGGGTCACGATGGTGGACCTGCCCCCGGCCGGGGACGGCGCCGCCGACTACCGGCCGATCGTCCGGGAGTGGCTGGCCGCGGACCCGGCCGGCAGCGAGTTCCAGATCGCCTACCGGGACAGCGGCCGGCACGTCCGGCGGATCCACCCGGTGTCGCCCGGCGGTCCGGACGGCGACTACGAGCTGGCCGTCGCCACGTACGGCGAGCTGTCCGGGATCCGGCCGTCGCCTCTCACCGCCGTCCCGCCGCGGCACGACGAGATCCAGGTGCGGGTGCACACCGCCGGCCTGAACTTCCGGGACGTGCTCAACGCCCTCGGGCTGCTGCGCCGGCACGCGGAGGACACCGGGGTGACGTACCGGCCGCTGCCTCTGGGGTTCGAAGGCGCCGGAACGGTGGTCGCGGCCGGTCCGGATGCCGGATTCGAGGCCGGCGACCAGGTGCTGTTCAACCATCTGGGCTGCCTGCGCAGCACGGTGACCCTGCCGTCGGCGTCGGCGGTGCGCAAGCCGCCGGAGATCGGCTGGGAACAGGCCGCCGCGCTTCCGGTCGCCTACGTGACGGCCTACCACGCGCTGCACGACCTGGCCGCGCTCCGGGCCGGGGACCGGGTGCTCATCCACGCCGCCGCGGGCGGGGTCGGCCAGGCGGCCGTCCAGCTCGCCCTGCGGGCCGGGGCACGGGTGTACGCCACCGCCAGCCCGCACAAGTGGCCGATGCTGCGGGCCCAGGGCGTCGAGTACGTGACGAACTCGCGCAGCCTCGGCTTCGCCGCCGACATCCGTGCCGCCACCGGTGGCGAGGGTGTGGACCTGGTCCTGAACAGTCTCAGCGGCGAGTACGTGTCGGCCGGGCTGCGCTGCCTGGCCGCCGGCGGCCGGTTCGTGGAGCTGGGGAAGATCGGCATCCACTCGCCGGAGCAGGTCCACGAGGAACGCCCGGACGTCGAGTACCACGTCTTCGACCTGAGCGAGCTGCCCGAGGACCAGCACCGGCGGCTGGCCCGGCGGGCGATGCGGGAGGCGGTGGACGCGGTGGCCCGCGGGGAACTGGCCCCGATCCCGGTGACCGCCTACACCACCGACGAACTGGAGGAGGCGTTCAACGTCCTCAGCCGGGGCGCCAACGTCGGCAAGCTGGTGGTCCGGCTGGTCGACGACGAGGCGCCGGCCGCCGCCCCGCTGGACCCGGTCGCCGGCGAGACGTACCTGATCACCGGTGGACTGGGCGCGCTGGGCCTGGCCGTCGCCCGCGAGCTCGCCGACCGCGGTGCCCGTCACCTCGCGCTGGTCAGCCGCCGTACGGTCGGTGCGGAGGAACTGCGATCGGTCCGGGATCGGCTGGCCGGCGCCGAGGTGACGGTGCACCGGGCCGACGTCGCCGACGAGGCGGACGTGGCACGGCTGATGGCCGAGCTGGACGGTACGCCGTACCCGCTGGGCGGTGTCATCCACGCGGCCGGGGTGCTGGACGACGCGCCGGTCGCCCAGCAGACCTGGGAGCGGATCGAGACCGTGATGCGGCCCAAGGTGTACGGCGCGCGACTGCTGCACCGGCACACCGAGCACCGGTCCGGCCTGCGGTTCTTCATCACCTGTTCGTCGCTCGCCGCGGTGCTGGGGCCGGTCGCCCAGGCCAACTACGCCGCCGCCAACACGTACCTCGACGTGCTCATGCAATGGCGGGCCGCGCGCGGTCTGCCGGGGCTGAGCGTCAACTGGGGTCCGCTGGCCGGCTCCGGGATGGCGGCCGGCATGGACGACCAGCACACCCAGCGGGTGCAGCGGCAGGGCGTCCGGTTCCTGCGGCCCGCGGTGGCCACCCGGGCCCTGGTCCAGGCGGCCGGGCAGCCCTGGGCACAGGTGATGGCGGCCGAGTTCGACTGGCCCCGCCTGGCCGCGAGCCTGCCGCTGGGCAACGCCCTCTTCCGGCAGGTCGCCGCCCCGGCCGGAACCGCCGCAACGGTCGTCGACGTGGCGGAGCTGCGGGCCCTGCCACCGGCCGAGCGGGAGGCCGTGATCAGTGATCTGGTCCGGTCCCGGATCGCCGAGCTGCTGCGCTTCGACGGCGCCGACGAGGTGGAACCGGACGTGAAACTCACCGACCTGGGGCTGGACTCGCTGGTCGCGGTGGAGTTGCGGAACAGTCTGGAGGCGGCGCTGCGGATGGCGGTGCCCGCGTCGCTCACCTTCGATCATCCGTCGGTCGCCCAGCTCAGCCGGTTCCTGGCCCAGTCGCTGGAGCCGGAGGCCGAACGGGCCGAACCGGTGGCCGACGACACGGCCGGGGTGCGCGAGCTGTCCGAGGCCGAGGCGGAGGCGGAACTCGCCGCCTGGCGGGGGATTGGCTGAACGTGCGCGCCTATCTCGACTCGCTGGAGTCGCTCTCCCGGCAGCAGCTGATGCTCCTGCTGTTGCGCCGGCGGCAGGACGACACCGAGGGCATCGCGGTGGTGGGGATGGCCTGCCGTCTCCCCGGTGGGATCACCGGTCCGGACGCCTACTGGGCGGCGCTGACCGCGGGCCGGGTCGTCCCGGACGAGACCACCGGGGTGCCGGTCGACAGCCGGGGCCGGCCCCGGTGGAACGTCGGCGCGCCGGACCTGGCGCCGCTGGCGGACGTGCTGGCCCACGGGGCGTACCTGGACGACGTGGACGTCTTCGACGCCGGCTTCTTCGGCGTCCCCGAGGACGAGGCCCCGTACCTGGACCCGCAGCAGCGGATCCTGATGACCTGTGCGGCCGAGGCGGTCGCCGACGCGAACCTGACCCGGGACCAGCTCGGCACGCGCCGGGTGGGTGTGTTCACGGCCGCCACCTCGATCGAGTACCACCAGCCCTACCTGCGCAACGGGGTCCGGCCGGGCGATCTGTCCCGGCACGTGGCCGCCGGTGGGACGCTCAGCGGCACGGCCGGCCGGGTCGCGACCGGTCTGGGCCTGCACGGGCCGGCGATGACCGTGGACACCGCCTGCTCGTCCGCTCTCACCGCGCTGCACCTGGCCACCGTCGCGCTGCGCCGCCGGGAGTGCGACCTGGCCGTGGTCGGCGCCTGTCATCTGCTGTTGTCCCCGTGGACGACGGCGGCGTTCGCACGGACCGGGGTGCTGTCCGCTTCCGGCCGGTGCCGGCCGTTCGCGGCCGGCGCCGACGGCTACGTCCGTTCCGAGGGGTGCGGGGTCGTGGTGCTCCAGCGGGAGCGGGACGCCGTCGCCGACGGCGCGCTGCCGCACGCGGTGGTCCGGGGCACCGCCGTCCACCAGCACGGCGACCGGCTCGGGCTGTCGGTCGCCTCGGCCCTGAGCCAGCGGTTCGTGATGGAGGAGGCGCTCCGGCAGGCGCAGACCGCCGCGGAGGACGTGGCGTACGTCGAGGCCCAGGCCAACGGCCTCAAGCTGCCCACCGTGGTGGAAGCGGAGGCGATCGCCGCGGCCTACCGGCGTACCGGAGCGGGCGCGCCGCGGCTCTACGTCGGCTCCGCCAAGGCGAATCTCGGATATCTGGAGACCGCCTCCGGCATGGCAGGTCTGATCAAGACCGTTCTCGCGGTACGGCACGGCACGGTCCCGCGCCAGCCGGACGTCGGTGACCTGGACCCGGACGGCGGCTGGCATCGTGGCCCGCTCTCCGTACCCGTGGAGAGTGTGGCCTGGCCGGATGTGCCGCGCCGGCTGGCCGGGGTGAGCGCGTTCGGGTTCACCGGGACCGACGCGCACGCGATCCTGGAGGCCCCGGCCGACCGGGCCGGGCCGTCCGGCGGCGACGGACCGGCCGTGCTGGCGCTGTCCGCGCACCATCCGGCGGCTCTGCGGAAGACCGCCGCGACGCTGCTCACGTACCTGGAGACCGATCCGCGGTGGACCGTGGACGCGGTGTGCCGGACGCTCGCCGTCGGGCGGGACGTGCGGGCGGTGCGGGCGGCGGCGGTGGTCCACGACCGGGCCGGTCTGCTGGCCGCGCTGTCCCGGTGGCGGGCCGACGGCGCCGGCGCGGCGCCGGATCCGGCCCGGATCGACCCGGCGGACCGGCTGCAGCTGATGGCCGCCCGGTTCGCCGCCGGAGGCCCGGCCCGGCCCGCTGACCTGTGGGACGGGCGGGACGGACTGGTCCGGCTGCCGCCTCCGGCGCTGACCGGCCGGAGCTGGTGGCCGGAGCAGAACCGGTGGTCCTGACCAACACCCGGAGGGGGAGTCCCGATGTCGTATCTGAGTGAGCACACGCTCGTGCACATCATCGCCGAGCAGGCCGGAAAGCGGCCGGATCAGGCGGCGTACGTCTGCGAGGACCGTTCCACGACCTATGCGGAGCTGCACCGGGAGAGCAACCGGGTCGCGCACGGCATCCGTGCCGCCGGGCTGGGTCCCGGCGCCCGCGTGGCCTACCTGGGCCGTGACTCCGAGTACTTCACCCAGGCTCTGTTCGGCTGCGCCAAGGCCGGGACCGTGCTGGTGCCGATCAACTGGCGGCTCGCCAAGGGTGAGGTGGAGCAGATCCTGCGGGACTCCGGCAGCGAGCTGCTCCTCGCCGAGCCGGAGTCACTGCCCGGCGCTGACCGGATCCGGTCCGTCCTGCCCGGTCTGCGGCGGCTGGTCCCGCTCGGGACGCCGGGCACGCCGAACGATTTCGACGCGTGGAAGGCGGAACAGCCGGACTCCGACGTCGACCCGGGGGCGAGCGGGGACGACCCGGTGGTGCAGATCTACACCAGCGGCACCACCGGCGCGCCCAAGGGTGTGGTGCTCGCGCACCGTACCTTCCTGGCCGCGCACCACCTCCAGACCAGCAACGGGGTGGACTGGCTGACCTGGCGGCCGTCCGACACCACGTTGATCTGTCTGCCCGGTTTCCACGTCGGCGGGTTGTGGGGCCTGGTGCAGCCGCTGCTGGCCGGTGGCCGGGTGATCGTGATGCGGGCGTTCGTCGCCCAGCACGCGCTGCGGATCATCCGGACGTACGGGGTGACCTTCGTCGGCATGGTCCCGGCGATGCTCCAGACCGTGCTGCGGGAGCCGGGGGTCACCCGGGCGGACTTCGCCCGGGTCCGCAAGGTGATCTACGGTGGCTCGCCGATCTCCCCGGCGCTGCTGACCGAGTGCATGGAGCTGATGGACGCCGAGTTCGGGCAGTTGTACGGCCTGACCGAGACCGGCAACGTCGCGGTCTGCCTGCCACCGGAGGCGCACGTGCCGGGCAGCCCGCGGCTCGCGGCGGCCGGCCGCCCTCTGCCCGGGGTGGAGGCGAAGGTGATCGACCGGGACGGCCGGCGGTTGCCCGCCGGCGCCAAGGGCGAGGTGTGCCTGCGATCCCCGGCCCGGATGCTGGAGTACTGGCACCGTCCGGAGGAGACCCGGGCGACCCTGATCGACGGCTGGGTCCACACCGGCGACGTCGGCCACTTCGACGACGATGGATACCTGTTCATCTCCGACCGGATCAAGGATCTGATCCTGGTGGCCGGGCAGAACGTCTACCCGGCCGAGATCGAGAACGCGCTGCGTGCGCATCCGGCGGTGGTGGACGTCGTCGTCGTCGGCGCGCCCGACGACCGCTGGGGCGAGGCGGTCCAGGCCTTCCTGGTGGCCGCGCCCGGCACCTCGCCCACGCCGCGGGAGCTGCGGTTGTTCCTGCGCGACCGGATCGCCGACTTCAAGATCCCCACGCGGTACGAGTACGTCGATCAGCTGCCCCGCAACGCCAGTGGGAAGGTGTTGCGCCGGCAGTTGCGCGACCCGCTCTGGCAACACCTCGACCGCACCGTGTAGGGATGGCCATGGATGTAACGACGATCGGGAGGACTCCGGCATGACGGCCGCGCTCACCACCATCAAGTTCACCATGCGGACACTGTCCGCGGTCTCCCCACGGCTCGCCGGCCGGTTCGCCCTCACGCTGTTCTCCACGCCGATGCGCAAGGCCCGGGTCCGCCCGGAGGAGCACGAGGCGCTCGGCTCGGCGCAGCGGGAGACCATCGACGTGATGGGGCATCGGGTCGCCACCTACCGATGGGGCGACGGCAGCCGGCCGGTGCTGCTGCTGCACGGCTGGGAGTCACGGGCGTCCCGGTGGGCTCCGTTCGTGCCGGAACTGCTCGCCAAGGGGTTCAGCCCGATCGCCTTCGACGCCCCCGGCCACGGCGAGACCACCGGCAAGTTCGCGCACCTGCTCGAATACCGGGCCATCGCCACCCGGCTCCAGGAGCGTTACGGGGTCTTCGAAGCGGTGGTGGCCCACTCGCTCGGTGCGCTCTACGTCTACCACGCGCTGCGCACCGGCGTGGCCACCCGGCGGCTGGCCGCGATCAGCGGCCCGTGCCACTACGGCTACCCGGTCGAGACGTTCAGCGCGGAGTTCCGGCTCTCACCCCGGGCCGAGGCCGACTTCCGCGGCCGCATCGAGCGCTTCTTCCACCCGGAGCGGGACATCTGGGAGCGGTTCTCACCCGGTTACCAGCCCGGCTCGCTCGACTTCCCGATCCTGCTCGTGCACGACCGCAAGGACCGGGTGATCGCCTACCGGCAGGCGGAACTGCTGGCCGAGGCGTACGGCGCCGGGGCCCGCCTGATCACCACCGAAGGGCTCGGCCACCACCGGATCATGGTCGCGCCGGACGTGATCCGCCACGTGATCGAATTCGTGACCGGAGCCGACCAGGGTTCACGCTGACCCGGCTCCGGGATCGAGCGGCCCGCCGATCCGGCCGGCCGCTCGATCCCGGGGGTCTCACCAGGCGACCGGCAGTTCGTACACCCCGAAGAGGGTGCTCTCGTGCTTGAACGACAGCTCCTCGATCGGCACCGCGCACCGCAGATCCGGGAACCGGCGGAACAGGGTCTCGAAGACGATCTCCAGCTCGGCGTTGGCCATGTTCTGGCCGAGGCACTGGTGGCTGCCGTAGCCGTAGGCCAGATGCCCGCGTGCCGGGCGGTGGATGTCGAAGGCGTCCGGGTTCTCGATGAAGTCCTTGTCGTGATTGGCCGAGCCGGTCAGCAGGAACAGGCCCTCACCGGCTGCGATCCGCTGCCCGGCGATCTCGACGTCCTCCTTGGCGATCCGGGGATGGAGCAGATCGGCGACGCTGAGGTAGCGCAGCAGTTCCTCCACCGTCCGCGGCCACAGCGACGGGTCGGCCTTCACCTCGGCGAGCGTGCCGGGATGCTCCAGCAGCGCCAGCGTTCCGAGGGCGATCATGTTGGCGGTCGCCTCGTGCGACGCGTTCAGGACGCTCTGCGCGGCGCCGGCCAGGTCGGCGTCCGCCAGCTCCAGTTCGGCCGGCGCGTTCGCCAGCTTGGTGAGGATGTCGTCGCCAGGGTTGCGGCGCTTCTCCTCCAGCAGTTCGATCATGTAGCCGCGCATCTCCATCACGGCGGTGCGGAGGTCGTTCATCGAGGTCGTACGGTCGAGCAGGATCAGTGCCCGTGACTGGAAGAAATGGTGGTCGGAGCCGGGGATGCCGAGCAGCTCACAGGTGAGCGTGGACGGCACCCGCAACGCCAGCATCTGTACCAGGTCGGCGGGCTGACCACTGTCGCGCATGGCGTCCAGCGCCTCGTCGGTCATCTGCTGGATCCGCGGGCGCAGCGTACGGATCTTGCGCATCGTGAAGTCGGGCATCAGCAGCTTGCGGTACACGTCGTGCTCGGGCGGATCCATCCGGACGAACGACGACCGCCGGCCCTGCCGGTCCACTCCGGAACCGCCGGGCCGGGGGATGCCCGGGATGGCGCTGTCGCTGCTGATCCGCGGGTCCTTCAGCGCCGCCTGGACGTCGGCGTACCGGGAGACCAGCCAGACGTCGCTGCCGTCCGGGAGCACGGCCTTGGACACCGGCTCCGCCGATCGCAGCGTCTCGTACTCCGGGGGGAGATCGAAGGGACACCCCGAGCGGCGCATCGGGAAGGAACGCGCTGTGCCGGTCCCGCCGACCGGGGTGGTGGGGCCCGATGTCGCCATGCTGACTCCTGTTCGCCGAGGACCCCTCGATGTGGGGCTGCCGGTTCTCTGCCCGCGCCGACGAATTTACGGCCCGCCATGGAACGCATCGGTAATCGTCGGGTAAGAACGGTCCCCGGCCGATAGGGGTTGGTAGGGGCTAGGCCTTTTCTGGGCATTCATTTAACGTCGGATCGCGGGCACCGAAGTAATCGAGGAGGGATGTTTCGATGGTTCATCTCAGAGGCGGCGAACTAGTGGATGTCGTTCTTGAAGGCGGCCCGGACAATCTTCCGACGGAGCTCCGCACGGTCAAGGTGGACCCGGCGGACGAGAAGGTGAAGGTTCCGCACCACGGCGGCTACGAGCATTTCGAGCGCGCCGCGGACGCTGATTCCGGAAACGGCGGGCCGGTCGCTTTCCGATGGACCATGCGGACCCGGATCGCTGAATAGCCGCACCATTTTCGTGGATAAGGAGTCCTCGTGGGTTCGGACGAATCCGGAGACCGCCCCGGATGGCGGGTCTCGGTGAACCAGAGCCGGTGTATCGGGTCCAGCATGTGCGAGAGCATCGCCGCCGGGCACTTCACCGTGGTGGGCGGCGTCTCCCGGCCGCGGGACGAGGTGATGGAGCCGGCCACCGAGATCCAGGACGCCGCCGGGTTCTGCCCGGTCGAGGCCATCACCCTGGTCGACACGGCGACCGGCGCGGAGATCACGCCGGCGTACTGAACGGCAGACAGCAGAAGGGGCCGGCCGCCTGGCCGGCCCCTTCTGCTGTCATGCGGTCACGGCGTTCGGACGCTGAGCGGGCGCATGTCGGTCCAGACCCGCTCGATGTGCTCCAGGCACTCCGCCCGGCTGCCGGTCCGCCCGGCATCCCGCCAGCCGGCCGGAACCTCACCGGCCGCGTCCCAGATCGAGTACTGCCCCTCGTCGTTCACGACCACCCGGTACGTGCCGGCCATCGTCTCCCTCTCCTTCGCGCTGTTCGTCACGCGTACTCGTAGAAGCCCCGGCCGCTCTTCTTGCCGAGCAGACCCCCGGAGACCATCCGGGCCAGCAGCGGGGGCGGCGAGTAGTGCGGCTCCCGGAACTCCCGGTAGAGCGACTCGCTGATCGCGGCGACGGTGTCCAGCCCGATCAGGTCGATCAGGCGCAGCGGGCCCATCGGATGCGCGCAGCCCAGCGTCATCGCCTTGTCGATGTCATCCATCGACGCCATGCCCGACTCCATCATCCGGACCGCTGCCAGCAGGTACGGGATGAGCAGCGCGTTCACCACGAAACCGGCCCGGTCCTTGGCCCGCACCACACTCTTGCCGAGAACGTCGGTGACGAACGCGTCCACCGTCTCGACCGTTTCGGGATCGGTCCGCACCGAACCCACCACCTCCACCAGCGGCAGCACCGGCGCCGGGTTGAAGAAGTGGATGCCGACCACCCGCTCCGGACGGCTGGTGACCCCGCCCAGCTGCACGATCGGCAGCGACGACGTGTTCGAGCCGAGGATCGCCTCCGGGTCCTCGACCACCTTGTCCAGCGTGGCGAACACGTCGAGCTTCACCGACTCCTGCTCGGTGACCGCCTCGATCACCAGCTGACGGTCCGCCAGGTCGGCCAGATCGGCGGTGAAGGTGACCCGCGCCAGCGCGGTGTCCCGGTCCGCCGCGGCGAGCCGGCCCCGGGCCACCGCCCGGTCGAGCGAGCCGGCGAGCCGGGACCGCCCGGCCCGCAGGGAATCCGGCCGGGAGACGGCGACACGGACGTCCAGCCCGGCCCGCGCACACGTCTCGGCAACCCCGGCGCCCATCATTCCGCACCCGACCACGCCGATCCGATGAATCCTTTCCATGACGTTCCGCCTCCTGACGGGATCAGACCGCGTCCAGCTCGTTGTCCAGAATGGTGAACATGTCGTCCGCCGTGACCGCGTCGAGGTTCTCGGTGGCCACCGGAGCCCGGTCGGACCGGTCCCGCCACTTCGTCAGCAGCCGTTGCAACGACGCCGCGACGTCCTTCTCCGCCACGTCGCCCGTCTCCACCAGATCCAGCGTCGCCTCCAGCCGGGCGAGACCGTCGGCCAGCGCACGGGCCCGCTGCTTCGCCTGGTCGGCCCCCAGTTCGTCACGCAGGTGCTCGACGAGCGCGGCCGGTGTGGGGTGGTCGAACGTCAACGTCGCCGGCAACCGCAGCCCGGTGATCTGGTTGAGCCGGTTGCGCAGCTCCACCGCGGTCAGCGAGTCGAAACCGAGCTGCTTGAACGCGACGTCCGCCGGGATCGTGTCCGCCGACTCGTGGGCCAGCACCGCCGCCACGTGCGTGCGGACCAGCTCGAACAGCAACTCGCGCTGCCCGGTCTCGGTGAGACCTGCCAGCCGGTCCGCCACCGGTACCGCGCCGTCCACCGGACCGGTCCGGCGAGGCCGGCTGAACGAGCGCAGCGGCGGCGGTGCGGTGGTGGCGTTCCGCAGCGCCGGCAGATTCAGCTTGATCGGAACCAGAGTGGCGTCACCGGTCCGGCAGGCCGCGTCGAACAGTGCCAGCCCTTCCGGCACGGTGTGCGCCAGCACCCCGCTCCGGCCGATCCGGGCCAGGTCGGCGTCGCTCAGCCCGCCGGTCATCCCCCCGTCGCCCGCCGCCCACAGCCCCCACGCCAGTGACGTGGCGGCCAGGCCCGCCGCCCGCCGCTGAGCGGCCAGCGCGTCCAGGAAGGCGTTCGCCGCCGCGTAGTTGCCCTGACCCGCCGTGCCGAGCATCCCGGTCGCCGACGAGAAGAGCACGAACAGCGGCACGTCACCGGCCAGTTCGTGCAGGTTGACGGCCGCGTCCACCTTCGCCCGCAGCACCGGGTCCAGCCGCTGCGGTGTCAACGACTCGACGGTGGCGTCGTCCAGAACGCCGGCCGCGTGCACCACACCGGCCAGCTCGGGCAGGGTCGCCAGCAGCGCCGACAGGGCTGCCCGGTCGGCGGCGTCGCAGGCGGCCACCTCGGCCGAGGCGCCCAGGGCCGCCAACTCGGCGACCAGTTCCGCGGCCCCCGGCGCGGCCGGCCCCCGGCGGGAGGTGAGCACCAGGCGGGTCGCGCCGTGCGTTCCGGCCAGGTGCCGGGCCAGCGCGGCACCGAGGGTCCCGGTGCCGCCGGTGATCAGCACGGTGCCCGCCGGATCGAAGAAGCGGCCGTCCCCACCGGCCGGCCGGGGCACGAGCCGGGGCACCGTCAGAACCCCGTCGCGGACCGCCACCTGCGGTTCACCGGTCGCCACCGCCGCGCCCACCAGAGCCGGATCGTCGGTGTCCACCAGGACGAAACGATCCGGGTGCTCGGTCTGCGCGGACCGGACCAGCCCCCAGACCGCGGCGCCGGCCGGGTTCGAGCCACCGATCGCACCCCGGGACACGAACACCAGCGGCGAACGGTCGCCGGGCAGCCACCCGTGGATCGCCGCGAGCGCCTCGTGCACGGCCGTCCGGACCGCGTCGGGATCACTGCCGGAACCGACCGGGAACACCTCAGGAGCCTCGGCGGGCGTCGTCGCGGGCGTCGGCACCGGCCGCCAGTCCAGCCGGTACAGGCCGTCCGTGCCGGCCACCGGGCCCAGCTGATCCGGCGTCACCGGGCGGGTGACCAGGGACTCGACGGTCGCGACCGGGAGACCGGCGTCATCCGCGAGCACCAGGGCGTACGCGTCCGCACCGGCCGGAGTGATCCGGACCCGCAGCGCGGTGGCCCCGGTGCCCGTCGTCCGTACGCCGTGCCAGCTGAACGGCAGACGCAACCGGCCGTCGGCTCCGGACGCCAGGAACAGCGTGTGCAGGGCGGCGTCCAGCAGCGCCGGGTGCAGCCCGTACCGGCCGGCCGGCGCCTCCGCGGGCAGCTCCACCGCGCCGAACAGTTCGTCGCCACGACGCCAGGCCGCCACCAGCCCCCGGAACGCCGGTCCGTAGCCGATGCCGAGCCCGGCCACCCGGTCGTACAGATCCTCGACGGGAACCGGGACGGCATCGGCCGGCGGCCACTCCCCGATGTCGCCGGTGACGGCCCCGGCCGCCGGATCGGCGGCCTCCAGCAGACCGCTCGCGTGGTGCGTCCACGCCTCTTCGTCCGGCGTGTCCTCGTCCCGGGAGTGCACCCGCAGCGCCCGCCGCCCGGCCTCGTCCGGTTCACCCACCTCCACCTGCACCTGGACGGCGCCGTCGGCCCGCAGCACCAGCGGCGCGTGCAGGGTGAGCTCACGGATCAGATCCAGGCCGGCCTGTTCGGCGGCCCGCCGCGCGAACTCGGCCAGCGCGGCGCCGGGCAGCAGCACCGCGCCCAGCACGACGTGGTCGGCCAGCCACGGCTGCTCACGCAGGGACAGCCGCCCGGTGAGGACGAACCGGTCCGAGCCGGCCAGCCGCAGCACCGCGCCGAGCAGCGGGTGATCCGCCGGAACGAGCCCCAGACCGCCGGCGTCGGCCGGCGCGTCCTCCGCGGTCAGCCAGTACCGCTGGTGCTGGAAGGGGTAGGTGGGCAGGGTGGCGCGGGTGCCGGGGCCGAGGTCGAGGTCGGTGCCGCGGGTGTGGAGGGTGGCGAGGGCTTCGAGCAGGGTTCGGGTTTCGGGGTGGTTGCGTCGGGTGGTGGGGATGGCGCCGTCGTCGATCATGGTGGTGAGGACGGTGTCGGGTCCGATTTCGAGGTAGGTGGTGACGTTGTTGGTGCGCAGGGTGGTGATGGCGTCGGTGAATCGGACGGTGTGGCGGAGTTGGTGGGTCCAGTAGTCGGGGGTGGAGGTGAGGGGGCGGCCGTCGAGGGTGGAGATGAGGGGGATGGTGGGTGGGTGGTGGGTGATCGAGGCTGCGGTG
>NZ_JBFAMR010000075.1:0-37808 GCF_040656595.1 Actinoplanes sp. NPDC049802 | reverse complement strand
GTTCGGGCGCGAATCGCGCCCGAACTCCACACACCGGAACCACCCGCGGTACGGCGGCGAGGCGGAAGCGGCGGCAGACGCCGGGGGCGGATCGGGTGACCACCGGATCAGCCCGGAACGGGCCGGACGGTCCGGACCCGGCAGCGGGGTCGCCGTCGACCACGGGCGGGACGCGCCGGGCGTACCCCTCAGGTTCTCGTCTTTTCTCGGCAGGGAGGGTGAGCAGCGGCAGTTGGCCGGGATGCTCGCGGAGCCGGGCCTGGTCAGCGTGATCGGGCCCGGTGGGGTGGGCAAGACGCGGCTGGTGGCGGAGACCGTGCGGGCGGACGCCGGGGTGGCCTGGGTGGATGCGGCCGACGTGCGGGAGGAGGACTTCGTCGAGGCGGTGGCGGTCGGCGTGGGCGCGCGGGTGGCGCCGCACGACGACCCGTTCGCGGTGATCGGGGCGGCGGCACGGCGGCATCGGATCGTGGTGCTCGACAACTGTGAGCATGTGCTCGGGAGCGCGGCGCGGGTGGCCGAGGCGCTGCGCGGCGTGCGGGTGGTGGTGACCAGCCAGGAGAGCCTGCGGGTGGACGGGGAACGGGTGCTGCGGCTCGGGCCGCTGGCCCCGGAGGCGGGCCGGAGGCTGTTCGGGGAACGGGCACGGGTTCCGGATTCGGCGCTGGTCGGGGAGATCGTGGGGCGGCTCGATCTGCTGCCGCTGGCGATCGAGCTGGCGGCCACCCAGGCGGCCGCGCTCGGGGTGGACGAGCTGCACTCCCGGCTCGACGACCGGCTCGATCTGCTGAGCCGGGGGCCGCGGGACGGTGACCACCGGCACCGGACGCTGCGGGCCGTCGTCGAGTGGTCGTTCGGGCTGTTGGACGAGCCTTCGGAGCGGCTGCTGCGGCGGCTCGCGGTGTTCGCGGGCGCGTTCTCGGTGACGGCCGCGGAGACGGTGGCGGCCGACGATCCCGCACAACCGGACGAGCCGGGGGCCGCGCACGACAGTGGGCCGGCGGTTGGCAGTGGGCCGGCGGTTGGCAGTGGGCCGGCGGTTGGCAGTGGGCCGGCGGTTGGCAGTGGGCCGGCGGTTGGCAGTGGGCCGGCGGATGGCAGCGGGTCGGCGGTGGCGGGGCGGGAGAGTGGCGTCCTGCCGCGGGTGATGATCGCGCCGCTGCTGGCCGGGCTGGTGGACCGGTCGCTGGTGGCGCGGCACGGGCCGGGACGGTTCCGGTTGCTGGAGACCGTGCGGGCCTACGCCGCGGAGAATCCGGGCGCCGACCGGGCGGCGACCGAGGCGCGGCACGCGGCCGCCATGGCCGACGCGGCCGAGCGGCTGAACCGGCGGATGCGCGGCCCGGACCAGGCGGCCGCGGTCCGGGAGATCGACGCCCTGCTGCCCGACCTGCGGCTGGCCTTCGCCCGGGGCCGGGCCGGCGACCGGGTGCGGCTGGCCGCCGCGCTGTACCGGTACGGCTACCGCTGCCAGCAGTACGAGGTGCTGGCGTGGGGCCGGGCCGCACTCGACGGCCCGGGGCACCCGGACGCGTTCGCGGCGGCGGCCACCCACGCGTGGGGGCGTGGGGATCTGGCCGAGGCCCGGGAGCTGGCCGGGCGGGCCGATCCGCCGGGAGCGGCCGCGCACGAGGTGCTCGGTGACGTGGCCCTGGTGGCGTGTGACGCGGCGACGGCGGCCGCGCACTACCGGGCGATGGACGGTGACCGGCTGGCCCGGGTCTCCGGCCTGACCGGGGAGGCGCTGGTGCTGGCCTGGTCGGGACGGACCGCGGAGGCGGTGGCACTGGCCGGGGAGGCGGTGGTGCTGGCCGACGCGACCGGGAATCCGGGGGCGCGGGCCGAAGCCCGGTACGGGCTGGGAGAGGCGCTGGGCGACACCGACCCGGAGCGGGCGCTGACCCTGCTGGACGAGGCGGTGGCGCTGGCCGTGCCGGTCGACGACCGGCTGTTCCAGGCGGCCGCGGGGACGGCGGCGGTGGCGGTGCGCAGCCGGCACGGTGATCCGGGTCCGGCGCTGGCCGAGTTCCGGGAGGTGCTGCGGTTGTGGCGCCGGGCCGGCAACCACACGTTGCGGGCCGCCGCGCTGCGGAACCTGATCGTGCTGCTGGTGCGGGTGGGCGCCGACGAGGCCGCGGTGCTGCTGGACGGGGCGCTGCCGCCGGCCGAGGTGTATCCGGCGGAGGCGGCACGTCTGGACCGGGCCCGGGCGGCGGCCGCGGACCGGCTCGGCCACGATCGGGTGGAAACCCTACGTCGGCGCGGTGAGCTGCTGGGACCGTCCCGGGCAGCGGAGGAGGTGTCCCGGGACATCGACGCGGCGTGGGAAGCGAGGTGTGGTTGACTGACCGCCCGGGGCGGGCTCGATACGGTATGCGGGTGTCTCAGATCCCGTGGTGGGGACTGCCCCTGGTGGCCGTCGTGTTCGCGCTGGCCGGCGCCGCGATGGCGCATCTCGTCTCCGCTCGTAACAAGCAGCTGCTGACCCGGGAACGCCGGGACCGGCAGTGGTACGAGGAACGCAAGGACGCCTACTGCCGGTTGCTGGCGGCCTTCGACCGGGCCACGCACCAGCTGCGTATGGCGTACGACGCGGGGGAGAAGCCGCCGACGCCGCTGGCATATGTGGATCAGATCGGCCCGTCGCTGATGCCGGTGCGGCTGCTGGCCTCCGGTTCGGTCCGCAGCGCGGCGCTCGCCGTGCATCTCCAGCTGGAACGCCTGCACGGGGAGATGAACCCGGCCGGGGTGGTCGGGGTGCAGCCGCAGACCCACTTCCGGGAGCTGCTGGCTCAGGTCCCGTTGGTGATGCAGCAGTTGGAGGCGGCGATTCGCGAGGAGCTGAGCATCCTGGACACGCCGCCGAAGCCGCTGCCGTCGCTGAACGGGCGGGTCAGGCCGAAGCGCCCGGCTCTCAGCGAGCCAGACCCAGAACGACGCTGAAGAGGATCAGGACGACAGCCGCCGCCAGGAACGCCCACAGCAGATGCCGGTTGTCCTCCTCGGCCCGGGGAGGCGCCGGCAGATCGGCGGTGACCGCTGCCAGGTCGCCGTGCGTCCGGCAGGCGAGTGCGCGGTCGACGCGGTCGGTGTATTCATCAAGCGTCAAACGACCTGCCGCTACATGCTGTTCCAGCATTGCGACGACACGGTACCGTTCCGCGTCGGAGGCCCTGAGGGTTGGGTCGGTCACGGCGTCAGGGTAACCTCCGCGAACTTTCCCCCCAACAGATCGGGAGACGAAGATGGCCAACAGCTTGCTGGTGATAGAACGCCTGCTCCGGGATCGGGACGGCATCTGGCGCCAGATCATCGAGGAGCGCGACCTCAAGCAGCTCACCGGGCAGATGCTGATCAGTTCGGCGCTGAGCTTGGCCCTGTACGGCGCGGTTCTCGGCTTCTCCAACGGCGCCGTACAGGCCGCCGCCTCGTTCGTGAAGCTTCCCCTGCTGTTCCTCGCCACCCTGGCCATCTGTCTTCCGACGCTGTATCTGTTCAACCTCGTCTTCGGGGCGAAACTGTCGGTGCTCCAGGCGCTCACCCTGATCATGGTGACCATCACGGTGACCGCGGTGCTGACCCTGGCGTTCGCCCCGATCAGCCTGTTCTTCCTGATCACGGCGCAGAGCTACGCGTTCTTCAAGCTGCTGAACGTGGCGATCCTGATGCTGACCGCGCTGGTCGGTCTGCGCTTCCTGACGGCCGGCATGCGGGCGCTCAACGACCACCAGGAGGCCAAGGCGCTCGCCGAGTCCCGTGCCGGGCGGGCCGTGGAGAAGGCCGCCGCCCCGGCGCCGGCCGAACCGGCGGTGGCGCCCGCCGAACCGGCGGTGGCCACCGCCGACAAGAACGGCGCCGTGCTCACCGCGCCCGCCCCGGTCCAGGTCCAGATCCCGGACTTCGCCATGCGTTCGGAGCCGCCGCGCCCGGCCGGCGCCGACGGCTCGGCCAGCATGACGCTGCTCTACATCTGGATCCTGCTGTTCGGTTTCGTCGGCACCCAGCTCGCCTGGACGCTGCGGCCGTTCTTCGGCAGCCCGGGCAAGGACTTCCAGCTGTTCCGCACCATCGGCGGCACCTTCTACGCCGACGTCTTCGACACGATCGGCCGCCTGCTCGGCGGGTGAGGCCGTCTGGCGGCGGGTGAGGCCGTCCAGCGGCGGTGAGGCCGTCTGGCGGCGGGTGAGGCCGTCCAGCGGCGGTGAGGCCGTCTGGTGGCGGGTGAGGCCGTCCTGCGGCGGCGGGTGAGGCCGCCCTGCCCGGCGGCTGAGGCCGGGCGGCGGGAGGGCTCGCCGGCGGCCGGGACGGTCTGGCTGCAAACGTTTGCATCGGGCAGGATCGAACGCGTGACCGATCAACGCGCTCCCCTCGATCCTGTCTCCGCCGCCATCGTCGACAGCGGTCTAGTAGCCGTCCTCCGGGCACCGGCCGCCGACGGTTTCGCCGCCGTCGCCGATGTCCTGGTCGCCGCCGGCATCACCGCCCTGGAGATCACCCTCACCTCGCACGGCGCCCTCGAAGCGATCTCCGGCCTGCGCCGGCAACTGCCCGGCACCGTGATGATCGGCGCGGGCACCGTCCTCACCGACGACGACGCGAAGGCCGCGGTCGACGCCGGCGCGGCCTTCCTGGTCGCGCCGGTCAGTGGCCTCGGCCCGCAGCCCGTCCCGTTCTATCCGGGCACGTTCAGCCCCACCGAGATCCACGCCGCGTTCCGGGCGGGCGCCCCGCTGATCAAACTGTTCCCGGCCGGTGGCCTCGGCCCCGGCTACCTCAAGGACGTGCGCGGCCCGCTGCCCGGCGTGCGGATCATGCCGACCGGCGGGATCGGTCTCGACGACATCGCCGAGTGGTTCGCGGCCGGCGCCGTCGCCGTCGGGCTCGGCGGCCCGCTGATCGGCGACGCCGCCACCGGTGGCAGTCTCACCGCGCTGGCCGCCCGCGCCCGCCACGCGGTCGACGCCGTGACCTTCGCCCGCTCATGACCGGCGGGCTCTTCACCCTCGGTGAGTCGATGGGCATCTTCGTGGCCGACGGCATCGGCCCCCTGGAGCACGCCCACACTTTCACCCTCGGCGTCGCGGGCGCGGAGAGCAACGTGGCCCTCGGCGTGGCCCGCCTCGGTGGCGACGCGACCTGGCTGGGCCGCCTCGGCCCGGACGCGACCGGCGCTCTCATCGCCGCCCGGCTCAGGGCCTCCGGCGTACGGGTGCTGGCCCTCCCCGACGAGGCGCACACCGGCCTGATGATCCGCTACCGCAGGTCGGGCGAGTTCATCCGGGCCGACTATCACCGGGCCGGCAGCGCCGGTTCCCGTCTGACGCCGGCCGACATCCCGCGTGACGAGGTGGCGGCGGCGGGGATCCTGCACGTCACCGGCATCACCCCGGCCCTGGGCGACACCGCCCGCGCGGCCGTCTTCCACGCCGTCGAGGAAGCCCGCGCTGCCGGTGTCCCGGTGTCGGTGGACGTCAACTACCGGGGCAAGCTGTGGTCCCGGTTCGACGCCGCCCCGGTGTTGCGCGACCTGGTGAGCCGTGCCGATGTGGTGTTCGCCGGCCCGGACGAGGCGGCGCTGTTCGTGGACGCGGACGACCCGGTGGACGGTCTGTCCGAGCTGGGCCCGGCCGAGGTGATCGTCAAGGACGGGGCGCGCGGCTGCCGGGCGCTGATCGGCGGGGAGCGGTTCGAGGCCGCGGCCCGGAGAGTGACGGTGGTCGACCCGGTCGGGGCCGGCGACGCGTTCGTGGCCGGCTACCTGGCGGACCGGCTGGCCGGGGCGGACGCGGCTCAGCGCCTGCGTACGGCGATCGCCGCGGGAGCGTTCGCGGTGACCGTCCCGGGCGACTGCGAGGGACTGCCGGATCGTGCCGATCTGGCCGCGCTCTCCGGAAGTGACATCGTGCGGTGATTAGCCCCCGGGGCGGTGGGTAGCAGATGGGCGACGGCGAATTCATCGATTCGAGGAGGCCGTTATGCAACCAACGCCGTTCACCCCGTGGGCCTGGCGTGAACCGTCGGCACTGGGCAACGACCCGGTGACCGCGGAGAGCACCGAAGAAACCGGGCGGACCGGCGTGGACCTGGTCGGTTACCGCGTCGAGGCGACCGATGGTCACATCGGTTCGATCGACAAGGCCAGCTACGACGTCGGTGACTCGTTCCTCGTGGTCGACACCGGACCGTGGATCTTCGGACGGAAGGTTCTCCTCCCGGCCGGCACGGTGCAGAACTTCGACCATTCGGAGCGCAAGGTCTACGTCGACCGTACGAAGGAGCAGATCAAGAGCTCTCCGGAGTACGACAAGGAGACCTTCGAGACGCCGGAGTACCGCCGGCAGGTGGGTGACTACTACACCGGTAGTTACCGCGACTTCCCCCGCTGATCGCCGAGATCCGCCGCCCCGCCCGTTACCCCCACGGGCGGGGCGGCGTTCTTCTGCCGGCCGTCCAGATAGTCCGACAGCCGGGCCGAACCGGTCAGCATGGCCCGGCCGCGGGCGGTGAGCCGGGCCCGCCACTGTTCGATCGAGGCGGCCAGCGGCCCCGGTCCGCCGGCCGCGCGGACCCGCTCGATCACCGTCGCGATGTGATCCAGCGGGTACCCGCCGCGGCGCAATAGGTGCGCCAGCTCCGCGTCGCGGACGTCGTCGGAGGAGTAGACGCGGGCGCCTCTGGACCGTTCCGGTGCGAGGATCCCGGCTCGCTCCCATTTGCGCAGCGTGGCCGGGGTGATGCCGAGCCGGTGGGCGAGCGCGCCGATGGAGAGCGGCTGATCGGACGGCGGCCCGGACGGCGCCTGGACGAGGGCGGCGGCGACGCTCGTCACGGTGTCCCGGTCGCGGCGCAACCGCACGTGGGCGCCGTCGAGCACGGCGAGGGCGGACTCCAGGTCGTCCCGCAGCACGGCCCTCATGATCTCCCCGGCGGCGGGGTAGCCGTAGCCCGGGATCAGCCCGAGGTAGGCGGCCAGTGCGGCCGCGTGATCGCCGGTGTAGATCCGGTATCCGCTCGCGGTGCGCCCGGCCGGCGGGATCACACCGGCCCGCTCGTAGTTGCGGACCGCCTGCGCGGACAGCCCGTGCGCCCGCGCCAGATCCACCGGCCGGTGAACTCCGTTTTGAGACTTCAGAGCACTCTCTCCAGCAGGATCGAAGAAAAGTTTCAACCGCTGGTTCAACGATACGGTTGAGGTCATGGCTTTCGACACCGAGCTGCAGTCCCTGATCTCCGCGCGCCGGCCGCATCTGCTCGCGCTCGGCGAGCCCTACCACGGCGAACCGGCCTTCCCACGCCTCCGCAACCGGATCCTCGAGACGCTCGCCGGGCACGGGTTCCGGTCCATCGCGATCGAGTCGGACCGCGCCGCCGCGCTCGCGGTCGACGACTACGTGCGCGGCCGCCGCGACGACCTCGACCTGAGCACCGGCATCAGCCACGGCTGGGGCGGGCACCCGGCCACCCGCGAGCTGATCGACTGGCTGCGCGCCCACAACGCGGACCTGCCGCCCGACCAGCATGTCGCCTTCCACGGTTTCGACGCCCCCACCGAGATCGAGGCCGCCCCCAGCCCCGGCCGTCTCCTTCGTGAGCTGCGCGACTACCTCGGCGTCCCGGCGCCCGACCTGGACCGCCTGATCGGTGACGACGCCCGCTGGAGCGCGCCGGAGATCATGTATGACGCGACGCGATCACCCGGTGGGTCACCCGAGGCCGCCGCGCTCCGCGGCCTCGCCGAGGACTTCAAGACGCTTCTGTACGCCGGCGCGCCCCGCCTCGTCGCGAAGACCTCCACGGCCGCCTGGCACCGGGCGAAGGTGCTCGCCACCACGGCGATCGGCCTGCTCACCTACCACGCGGCGATGGCCGCGCCGGGCACCCAGTCGGAGCGGATCGGCCGGATGCTCGCGGCCCGCGACTCGATCATGGCGCAGAACCTGCTGGACATCCTCGCCGCCGAACGCGACCGTGGCCCGGTCCTGGTCGCCGCCCACAACGCCCACCTGCAGCGTGGCCCGAGCCGCTGGGAGACCCACTGGAAGGGTGTCGACTACGCCGCCGAGTGGGCCGGCGCCGGCTCGATCGTCTCGGTCCTGCTCGGCGACCGTTACGTCTTCGTCGCCGGCAGTCTCGGGGCCAGCGTCCCGGCCGGGCTGGGCGTGCCGGAACCCGGCACCTACGAGGAGCGGCTCGGCGCCGAGACCGCGCTGCTGCCGCCACCGGCCGGCGACGACCTGCGGGAACGGGCGACCGACGTGCTCGGCCACTTCCCGCTGACCGCCGGGATCGCGGGGGCGTGCGACGCGATCCTGCACATCGGCCACGGGCCGGGCGCCGCCTGCGCGGCCCGGATCAGCGGCCTGCCCGGCGTCACCGAGACCCGGATCGAGCCCGGCTCCGAGATGCCGTCCTACACCTGGGGCGACCGGTTCTTCTTCGCCGGCGAGGACCGGGCGCGGCCGTTCGCCACGATCGTCCACTCCGACGTGCCCGGCTTCGACACCGCCTCGCGCCTCGGCGAGCCGGGGCGCTACCGGCTCAACATCGAGGTGGGACGGGCCGAGTTCCAGAACCTCTTCGGGTACGGGCCGGAGGCGTTCGCCGAGTATCGGGAGGAGATCGACTTCGCTGAGGAGGACCGGTTGATGCCACATCCGGCCTACGCCGTCCAGGGCTGGGCCGCTGTCGTCAACCCGGGCCCGGCCACCGCCGACGAGGTGGAACGCCTGGTCAGCCGGGCCCGGGCCCGGTCCGCCGCCCGCGAACGACGTGTCGGCGGCCGGTCCTAGCCCCCGGCCCCGGCAGCTTCGCGGCTGGTTCTCAGCGTCGTGCCCCGTCCTTCGAGGCAGCTCTGGTGGCCGGTTGGGGTTCGGCTGGTCCTGAGGGTTGTTCCGGGGGTTCTGAGGCGGCGCTGGGCCGGCCGGCCGTGGTCGCACCGATCTCAGCCCGGCGGGGGAGCACAGGCTGGACCACCCCCGTGAGCGGGCGCCGCGCGGACGGGACGGTCCGAATGTGGCGGGGCGCTGTCACGCGTACCGGAGAAAGGGAACGGCCGGGCCCGTCTGGCACCGGGCCCGGCCGTCTCACCGGTGGTTCCGCGCTGCGCGCGCCGGGGGAAAGCGCTGGGGGAGCGCTTCGGCGTGGCTGCCGCGGGAACCGGTTACTACTTGTAGGTGATGTTCGAAGTGGTGAACTTGCAGTAGGTGCCGTCGCCGCCGGTGCTGCCCTTGTAGGTGGCGAGCTTGGTGGGTTCGGCCCCGGTCTTGTTGCCTTTGTAGGTCACGCAGATGGAGATCTTCTTGCTGCTGTCACCGGTGATGGTGACGCCGGAGAAGGTCGCCGTGTCGCCGTAGTTCGAGTTGATGCCGACCAGGCTGGAGCCGGGGTAGGTGACGGCCACGTTCTTCACCACGACGGCGCGTTTGTACTGCGTCGAGCAGTTGCCGCAGGAGCGGTACAGCTTGCCGAAGTCGCTGACGGCGAAGTTGCTGATCGTCAGGGTGCCGCCGCCGTTGTGCTGGAACACCTTGTCGTCGGCGCCCTTCGCGCCGCCGCCGGTGACCGCGTACTTGGCGCTGGAGCCGCCCTTGAACGTGGCGGCGTCCTCGCCGACGTTCTCCCACCACACGTTGGAGATGGTGCAGGAGCCGAGGCAGTGCACGCCGTCCGCGGCCGGGGAGCCGATGATGACGTTCTTGAGCGTGGCGCCGTCGGCGAGGACGAACAGCGGGTCCTGGCCTTCTTCCTGGTCACCGGAGCCGAGAGCGCCCTTGCCGTAGTAGCGCTTCAGGCCGCCGTCCAGAGTGCCGGACACCGCCTTGCTGGCGGAGAGCGCGACCGAACCGGTGGCGGACGGCCACGTCGCGGCCGAGGCGCCCTGCGTGTAGACCACGGCGCCGAGCCCGAGTCCGAGGGCGGCGATCGCCACCACGCCGGCTCGCCACCGTTTCCGCAGATTGTTGAACACGCGAAGCCTTTCGTCGGGGATTCGCTCCCCGGGGAATGGGAGCTCGATCATCCTGAATCGCGTGGAATGCATTTGTCAACAGGTGGAAATCAATTAAGTAACCGTCTGATAATGCGAATACAGAATTGCTTTCTACTGTTCAAGTGTGTCGGTGGGTGAGAAAGGTTGCCGGTAATTTTGGGTGACCCGTCCGCTACCGAACGTCGATGTCGGTGTCGTCGGCGACGTCCCCGACCGGCACCACCAGCACGTCGTGGGCCCGCAGATAGTCCCGGGCGCCCCGGTCGCCGACGGCGCTCGCCGACACCCCGGCCCAGTGGTCGCGCCCGAGCAGCACCGGATGGCCGCGGCGGTCACCGTACCCGCCCTGCGCGAGGGCGGCCGGCGACGCGTGGGCCAGCACCCGGCGGACCGCCGCGGCGGTGACCCCCGGCATGTCCACCAGCAGCACCACGGCGGCCGTCACCTCGGTCGCGCTCAGCGAGGTGAGCCCGGTCCGCAGTGACGAACCCATCCCGGACTCCCAATCCGGGTTGACGACCGTCTCCGGCAGATCCGGCGCGGCGGCCCGCACCTCGTCGGCGGCGGCCCCGAGCACCACCAGGACCCGGTCGCAGCCGGCCGCCCGCAGCACCCCGGCGGCGTGCTGCACGAGCAACCCGGAACCGTGCGGGACCAGGGCTTTCGGCATACCGTAACGGCGGCCGGCGCCGGCCGCCAGCAGCAGACCCGCGATCATCGGGGCGGCACCAGCCCACGGACGGCAGCCAGCGGCAGCGCGGTACGCGGGTGGTACGCGGCCCGCCACAACCCGCCGTGCGCCGCGCCGATCGCCTCGTCCCGCCAGGCGGCCGGGGAGGCGGCCCGTGGCGTGCGGATCTGGTGCACCAGCAGCAGCGCCATGAGCCGGCTCGCGGTGGCCGGCTCGAAGGTCTCCACGTCGAACAGGTGCGCCCCGGCGTACGCGGCGGCCAGCAGACGGTTCCGCAGCACCGAGCGGGTCCGGGTGGGCGGGGCCACCGCGAAGCTCACCACCCCGTCGCGCCGGGTCAGCGTGGCCCGCCAGCGGTGGATGCGCTTGGCCAGCGCGTAGTTCGGCCCCTGCTGCGGGACCAGGCTGTCGTTGAGTCCGGGCACCACGTCGCACGGATAGTTGGGGCGCAGCAGGCGGCCACCGGAGACGGCGGCGGTCAGGCGGGCGCGGCGCGACCGGGCGGCGTACCGCTCCCGGGCGTGTGCGACGGCAGCCTCCGGGACGGCGTAGACGTCGGTGGGGGTGGCCAGGAAGGCGAGCGCGGTGTCCGGCCGGTGGTGCCGCAGGTGCACGCCGAGCGCGTCGACGGCCGCGGCCAGCAGCGGGTACGCCGAGCCGGGCGCGTACACGTAGTTGCCGAGGATGAGCCGCCCGTCGAAGCCGAGCAGCCACTGCGCCACCGCCCCCAGGTCGGCGAGCAGATCCGCGCCGGGGGTGGGTCCGGCCGCCGGGGCGAACAGCCGTCCGGCGCCGCGCGTGGCGGCCTGCTCGATCCGGTCCCACAGGGGTGGCCGGGGCAGGTCGACGGCGAGGACGGTGCCGCCCCAGCCGAGCACCGAGCCGACCGGGCCCATCTCGGTGCCGGCCCCGAGCGCGACGAGCGTCTGATCGCTCAGGTCCAGCCAGTCCGGGGAGGCGGCCACCTCGCGGACGGCTTCGGCGCAGGACTCCTCGATGACGCCGGCGGCCACCCACGCGTCCAGGCGGCGCCGCAGCCCGTCGCCGCGCAGCAGTTCACCCCGGTACGGCAGGACCACCTCCCGTTCCGGCCGGCCGGCGCCTTTCACCTCGACCGTCTCCAGCGGACGGGCCGGCGCCGCCAGCAACGCCTGGGCCAGGGTGAACTCGCCGTCGTCGCGGCGGAACCGGATGCGGGCCTGCACCGACGCCAGCCCGGCCTCGGCGATCTCGTAACCGGCCGACCCGTCGGCGGCCAGACCGGTCTCCACCAGGGCCCGGAAGTGACGGAGGTAGCCGCGCCGCCAGTCGGTCTCCCGCTCGGTGGCGGCGGCCGCCGCCGGGTCGACATGGCGCAGGGCGTCGGCGACGACGGACCGGCCGAACGAGACGCTGCTGCGGCGCCCGCTGTCGTCGGTGGGAAAGTCGGTCAGGCCAGGGCTGTGATCCACCGCGCCAGTATTACCGTCTCCTACCAGGGTAGGAGAAGACCTCCGACCGCCGGCCACCACAACGGCCGCCGGTCGGGCGCTGCGGGCCGCCGTCCGGACGAGCCTGAATGCATGACCACCGTCGATACGTACACCACCGGCCGCGTGGCGGCCCCGCGCGGCCGGGTCCGCTGGAACCGGCCTCTGCTCTGGCTCACCGCGGCCTCCGCGGTGCTGGCCGTCGTCGCCGCCGTCGGTATCGTCGCCGACGACCGGATCCTCACCGGCGTGCCGATCTGGCTCAAGCCGTTCAAGTTCGCCGTCTCGTTCGCCGTCTACTCCTGGACGCTGGCCTGGATGCTGGCGCTCCTGCCACGGCGCAGCCGGCCCGCCGAATGGTCCGGGATCATCATCGTCGGCGTCGCCGTCGTGGAACTGGCGATCATCGTGACCCAGGTGGCCCGCGGCACGACCAGCCACTACAACGTGGCCACACCGCTCGACGCGATCCTCTGGTCGGCGATGGGCACCTCGATCATGGTGCTGTTCTTCGCCCAGCTCGTGATCGGGGTGGCGACGCTGCGGCAGCGGATCCCGGACCGGGTGGCCGCCTACGCGATCCGGCTCGGGCTGGCGATCTCGCTGCTCGGCATGGGGCTCGCCTTCCTGATGACCGCGCAGGTGACCGACGCCGGCACGGTCGGCGCACACTCGGTCGGTGTCGCGGACGGTGGGCCCGGCATGCCGATCACCGGCTGGAGCACCACCGGCGGCGACCTGCGGATCAGTCACTTCGTCGGGCTGCACGCCCTCCAGGCGCTGCCGCTGCTCGCCTACGCGATGGGGCGGTGGACCGGCTGGCTGCCGCGGGTGCGGGCGCGTCTCATGCTGATCCTGGGGTGCGCGTACGCCGTACTCGTGCTGTTGTTGACCTGGCAGGCGCTGCGGGCGCAACCGCTGCTGCGACCGGACGGGATCACCCTGGCCGCGCTGGCCGCCCTCGTGGCGGTGACCACCGTCGCGAGCATCGCCACCGTCAAGAGGACGACGTGACCGAGCTGCTGTTCGACCTGACGTTTCTGCTGGCCGCGCCGTTCTGGGCGCTGATGGTCCTGCTGCCGCGCTGGTCGTGGACGCACCGGATCGTGTCGAGCCCGCTGATCGTGCTGCCGATCGTGGTGATCTACGCGGTGCTGGTGGTGCCGAGCTTCGGCGAGGTGTGGGCGGGCGTCAGCGACCCCACCCTGGGCGGGGTTCGCGAGCTGCTCGGCTCCGCGGACGGCGCGGCGGCGGGCTGGGCCCACATGATCGCCTTCGACCTGTTCGTCGGCCGATGGTCCTACCTGGACAGCCGGGAACGCGGCGTGCCCGCGCTCGTGATGGCGCCGGTCCTGCTGCTCACCATCATGCTCGGGCCGCTCGGGCTGGCCGCCTACCTGGCGGTGCGCCCCCGCTGGCCGGAGCGGGCCCTAAGCTGACCGGCATGGGCTGGGCGGGTCGTCTCCTCAATGTCCGTGACACGCTGCCGCGGATGATCCTGCTGGAGCTCAGCGGCGTCGCCTACCTGCTGGTGGCCTACGAGACGGGTCACCCGCCGACCGGTCCGCAGTGGGCGCTCGCGGTCGCCGCGTTCGGGTCCGGCCTGCTGCTGCACAACCGGCAGCCGGTCAACCTGGCGGTCCAGAGCGTCCTGTTCGCGGTGGCGCTGAGCGTTCTCGAGGATTCGACGATCAACCAGATCGGCACCGCGTGGGCGCTCGGCGAGCTGGCCTTCTGGGCGCCCCGGTTCGCCTGGGTCTGGGCCGGCGCCGGCGCGGTCTCCATCGTCTACCTGGGCTTCGGGCTGCCCGGGTCGGGCGACACGGTCACCGAGGCGATCGTCGGGCTGAGCACCAACCTGGGCCTGCCGGTGCTGCTCGGCACCGTCGGGCGGACCAACCAGCAGTTGGCCGTGCAGGCCATGCGCCGGGCCGAGTCCGAGCAGCGGGCCGCCCGCGCCGACGAGCGCAGCGCCATCGCCCGCGAGCTGCACGACGTGGTCGCCCACCACGTGGCGTCGATGGTGCTGCGGGTCGGGGTGGCCCGGCACGTGCTGCCCGGGATCGGCCCGGAGACGGCCGCCGTCTTCGACGACGTCCATCGGACCGGGACGGCGGCCTTGGCGGACCTGCGGCGGCTGGTCGCGGTGCTGCGGGACCCCGATGGCGTACGCGGCGACGCCGCCCTGACCGCAATAGATCCGTCCGCCCTGCCCGCCGCACTGGACGGCGCCGTGGAGACGGCCCGCCGGGCCGGGGTGATCGTGGAGGCGGAGATCGACCCGGCCGTCGGCGGCCTGGACGCGGTGCGCGGGCTCGCCGTGCTGCGGCTCACCCAGGAGGCGCTGACCAACGTCGCCAAGCACGCCGGCCCGTCCGCCACCGCCCGGCTGCGGGTGTCGCTGTCCGGCGCCGACGTGGACTGGGAGGTCACCGACGACGGCGGCGCCCGGACCGCCCGGCCGGACACGCCGCCCGGCGGAGGGCACGGGCTGACCGGGATGCGGGAGCGCGTCGAGGTGCTCGGCGGCGTGCTGACGGCCGGGCCGTCCGGCCCCGGCTGGCGGGTCGGTACGGTCCTTCCCGGGGAGGCGTCATGATCCGGGTGTTGCTCGTGGACGACCAGCAGCTCGTACGCGCCGGGCTGCGAATGCTGTGCGACGCGGCGGACGGCATGGAGGTGGTCGGGGAGGCCGGCGACGGCCGTCAGGCGGTCGAGCAAGCCGCCCACCTGCGGCCCGACGTGATCGTCATGGACCTGCGGATGCCCGGCGTCGACGGGATCACCGCCACCAGCCGCATCATCGGCGCCCGGCCGGCGGCCCGGGTGCTGGTGCTCACCACCTTCGGCGACGACGACCACCTCTACCCGGCGTTGCAGGCCGGCGCGTGCGGCTTCCTGCTCAAGGACGCCCCGCCGGACGAACTGCTGAACGGGATCCGGCAGGCGGCCGCCGGGGAGAGCCCGTTCAGCTCCGACGTGCTGCGCCGGCTGGTGCGGCGCGCGGTCGACGCCCGCCCGGAGGCGCCGCGCCGCCGGCCCGCCGGGCTGACCGCCCGCGAGGAGGAGGTGCTCGGCCTGGTCGGCGAGGGCCTGAGCAACACCGAGATCGCCGAGCGCATGCACATCGGGGTGACCACGGTGAAGACCCACATCACCGCGCTGATGACCAAGACCGGCAGCCCGAACCGGGTGCGCCTGGCCCTGCTCGCGCACCGCCTCTGATCCCTCAACCGGGCGGGCCGCCGACCGATCACCGGGGCATGCGTAAGTGGACCCTCGGCACGATGCTCACCGCGGCGCTCGCCGCCTCCGCCCTCGCGGCGCCGGCGCAGGCGGCGTCCGCCCAGGGCCGCTACATCGTCACCCTGAAAACCGGCGGGCACCGGCTCGACGTCGGCCGGCGGCTGCGTGACTTCCGCACGATCCCCGGCTTCGTCGCCGAGATGACCGCGGCCCAGGCCCGCGAGCTGGCCGCCGACCCGGCCGTCCGGCACGTCGAACCGGACCGGATCATGAGTCTCGCCGGGAAGCCGACCGACCCGGCGTGGGGACTCGACCGGGTGGACCAGCGCGGCGCCACACTCTCCGGGAGCTACCTGCCGTCCGCCGACGGGGACTCGGTGCACGCGTACGTGATCGACACCGGCATCCGGATCAGTCACCAGGAGTTCGGTGGGCGGGCGGCGTACGGGCACGACTTCGTGGGCGACGACGCCACCGCGAGCGACTGCAACGGCCACGGCACCCATGTGGCCGGCACCATCGGCGGCACCCGGTACGGCGTCGCCAAGAAGGTGAGCCTGGTGGCCGTACGGGTGCTGAACTGCCGTGGCGAGGGCTACCTGTCGGACATCATCGACGGCGTCGGCTGGGTGACCGCGAACGCCGTGCGCCCGGCGGTGGCCAACATGAGCCTCGGCGGCGGGCACAGTCCGTCACTGGACGCGGCGGTGCGGGACTCGATCGCGTCGGGTGTCACGTACGTGGTGGCCGGCGGCAACGAGGACGCCGACGTGTCGCGGGTCAGTCCCGCCCGTGTGACCCAGGCGGTCACCGTGGCCGCCTCCGACGTCCGGGACCGCCGCGCGTCGTTCTCCAACTTCGGCAAGGGGGTGGACCTGTTCGCGCCGGGCGTGAACATCCTCTCCGCCACCGCGGGCGGCGACACCGCGACAGACCGGTACAGCGGCACGTCGATGGCGTCCCCGCACGTGGCCGGCGCCGCCGCGCTGCTGCTCGACGCGGACCCGGCGCTCACCCCGGCACGGGTGCAGGCGCGGCTGATCGCCGACGCCACCACGGGCCGGATCACGGACCGGGCCGGGTCCCCGAACCGGCTGCTCCACGTCCCACCGCCGCCCGCGGTCCCGGTGATCGCCACCGGGCGTACCGGCGACGCCGAGGTGGGCGTCGCCTACTCCGCCCGGCTCACCCTGGCCGGCGCGCGCCGGGGCGCCTGGAGCCTGGCCGGGGGCGAGTTGCCGGCCGGGCTCGGCCTCTCCGCCGACGGCGTGCTCTCCGGCGTACCCGAGGTGGCGGGCGAGCACGTCGTGACGGTCCGTTTCACCGACTACGTGCCGCAGTCGGTCACCGCGCGGGTCGTCGTCCCGGTGGCGGCTCACCAGTCCAGCGCGGCCGCGTACTTCTGAGCGATCACGGTGGAGTCCGGCAGGTCCGCCTCCAGCACCGGCAGCCCGGGGCGGACCACGATGGCGCCGAGTTCGACCAGCAGTTGCCGCAGCAGTCCTTCGGCGGCGGCGGCCTGCGTGGCGGCGCCCGCGGTCACCACCGGGACGCTCAGCTTGCCGGCCAGCGCCTGTGCCGGCAGTTGGTCGAGCAGCACCTTGAGCACCCCGGTGTAGCTGCCCTTGTAGGTGGGCGTCGCGACGACCAGCAGGTTCGCCTCGGCGATCACCGCGAGGGCGGCCCCGGTGGCCTCGTCGTCCGGGGTGAGCAGGCCGGCACCGAGCGAGCCCGTCTCGATCACGTGCGGCTGGGGTGATCCGAGCTGGTCGGCGATCGCCTCGCCGACCGCGCCGGCCAGTGTGGACGTCCGGGACCCGGCCCGCGGGTTCCCGGAGATCACCACGATTCCCGTCATGTCGGTGCGCCTCTCTGCGAAGGGTCCGGGTCCGCGTCTCAGGCGGCCCGGTGAAGTTGGGCGTAGGAGCCGTCGTGGTAGACCAGCGGTGTGGCCGCGTGGTCGTCGTGGACCACGCCGGTCTCCGGGGAGGCCAGCACGATCGTGTGGTCGCCGGCCGTTACCCGGCGTTGCACGCGGCACACCAGGCGGGCCAGCACGCCACCCAGGAGGGGGACGCCGCCGGGGCCGGTCTGCCAGTCGCCGTGCGCGGCGAACCGGTCGATCCCGCGGGCCGAGAAGACGCGTGCCACGTGCTCCTGCTCCTGGGTGAGCACGTGGACCGCGACCAGCTCGGCCGTGGAGACCGCCGGCCACGCCGACGCGGTGTGGGCCAGGCAGAACGACACCAACGGCGGATTCAACGACACCGAGGTGAAGGAGGTTGCGGTGAACCCGGCCGGCGGCGCTCCCGGGGCGGTGACGACGACGACCGCCGCGGCGTGGCGGCGGAGCAGGGTTCGGAAGAGATCGGCTTCCACGAGGGTGCGGGCGGTCATGGGTCCTCCTCGGCGCATGGTCCCCATATCCTAGGGGTGAAGTAGGAAAGAATCGCAATGCCTATCTAATAGATGGGACATGTATTCTTAGCCTGCGCCGCCCGGAACCGGGAGGCGCTCCCCTGAGGAGGAGACCGTCATGTCCGTTCTCGCCGTCGCGCATCCGCATCCCGCGTACTCCCGCCCGGTCCTGCTCCGTCCCGTGCCCGACCCGCCGCCGGAGACGGGCGCCGACGAGCCGGTGACCGTGACGATCAGCGTCACGGGTGGCGCCGACGGCCGGGAGCGGGTGCTCGCCGCCCTGCGCGAGCTGGTGCACGTGGCCTCCGCCGTGGAGGCCGGCGAGCCGGCCGTGGCCACCGGTGGCATCCGGCTCGACCCGCAGGCCCGCACCGCGTTCCGTGGCGGCCGGCTGCTCGAGCTCAGCCGCCTGGAGTACGACCTGCTGCTCTTCCTGGCCCGGCACCCTCGCCAGGTGTTCAGCCGCGCCCAGTTGCTCACCCACGTCTGGGGGCACCGGCACACCACCCACCGCACGGTCGACGTGCACGTCAGCCGCCTGCGCACCAAGCTGGACGATCCGGAGCTGATCACGACGGTGTACGGCCTGGGCTACCGCCTCGCCGACGGCGCCGGGATCACCGTCGTCGAGCACGAGTGACGCCGTGAGTCGATGTAGGCGCCGTGCCGGTCAACGGCATTCATCCCGAACGGGTTATAGGCCCGCGGTATGACGTCCGTGTCTTCCCTGTTCAGAGTGCTGTTGACCGGCAATCGGTGATCGTTCACATGTCTTGCTAATAAATAGATCCATTTAAATACTTGCGAGCACGGGCGCGCCGGACCGGCGTGCCACCCCCGTTCCCCCAGGGAGGAACCGTGCTCAACCCCACGCTGCGCCGGCCGATCGTCGGCCTGGCCGCGGGCATCCTCGTCGCCAGTGGACTCGCCGCCTCACCCGCGACGGCCGCTCCGCTCGCCGGTGACCCGTCCTTCGCCCCTTCCGCCCTCGCCGCGACCCTCGACACCCGTCTGGGCGCCCGCGACGCCGGCTCCTACCTCGATTCCGCCGGCAGACTCGTGGTCAACGTGACCGACTCGGCGACCGCCGCCGAGGTGACCGCCGCCGGCGCCACCGCCCGTTACGTGGCCCGCAGCGGCGCCACCCTGGCCGCCGCCGACGAGAGCCTGAAGGTCAACCTCAAGACCCCCGGCACCGCGTTCGCCGTCGACCCGGTCAGCAACCAGGTCGTCGTCAGCGTCGACGAATCGGTCACCGGCGCCAAACTGGCCGCCGTCAAGGCCACCGTCGCCAAACTCGGCGACGCCGCCCGCATCGAGTCCGTCCCGGGCCGGATGAGCATCAAGATCTCCGGTGGCGACGCCATCTACTCCGGCGGCGGCCGCTGCTCGCTCGGCTTCAACGTGCGCAACAGCGCCGGCACGTACTACTTCCTCACCGCCGGCCACTGCACCCGCGGATCGTCGTCCTGGAACAACGGCTCGGTGACGCTCGGCACCACCGCCGGCAGCAGCTTCCCCGGCAACGACTACGGCATCGTCCGCTACACCAACACCACCGTCACCAAGACCGGCGGCGTCGGCACCTCGATCGACATCACCTCGGCCGGCACCCCGGCCGTCGGCGCCACCGTCTACCGTCGCGGCTCCACCACCGGCACCCGCTCCGGCCGGGTCACCGCGCTCAACAGCACGGTGAACTACGCCGAGGGCTCGGTGTCCGGCCTGATCCGCACCACCGTCTGCGCGCAGCCGGGAGACAGCGGCGGCTCGCTCTACGCCGGCTCCACCGCCCTCGGCCTCACCTCCGGCGGCAGCGGAAACTGCAGCACCGGTGGCGTGACCTACTTCCAGCCGGTCGTCGAGGCGCTCAACGCCTACGGGGTCTCGGTCTACTGATCCCGCGGCCCGGTGCGAGGCGACCACACCGTTCGCTCTCCGAACAGGGCCGGGCCCGGCAAGACACCCGCCCCCGATCACTCGATCGGGGGCGGGTGTCTTGTGCCTAGGCGTCGTGGACCCGCTCCTCGCCGCGGCGGCGCAGCATCCGCAAGCCGGGCAGACCGGCGATGGCGAGGTGCAGATCCTCGGTCACCTCGAGCAGCTTGTGCAGGTCGGGGCCGACCTGATCCAGCTTGCTGAGCAGCGGCATCACGTCGTGGACCAGGTGCCGCTGCAGGGCCGGCAACTCGTCGATCATCCGGATCGCGGCGGTCACCTCGGCCGGGGTGAGCTCGGAGACGAACCGGGCGGCCAGCGGAGCGGCCTCACGCAACGTGGGGGAGTAGTCGCCGACGAGCACCTCCACCTCACCGGCCACACCCTTCGCCCGCGTCGCGATGGCGGTGACCTCGCCCACAGCCGTCGCCGCGTCGCCGACCACCACACCCGCCGCCTCCGCGGTCACCGACACCCGCCGGATCACGTCGCCGGCACTCGTCACGATCGTCACCACCTCGTCCACGGCCAGCGCCGCGGCCGTGGTGACCGCCCGCGCCTCGGCAGCGGTCTGCTCGGCAGCGACGGCCACCGTGTTCACCCGCTTGATCAGGTCCTCGGCCTGGGCGACGGCCAGGGTGACCCGGTTGATCAGCAATTCGGTCTGGCCGATCAGAGCGATCGCCCGCACCGGGACCGTCGCGGCTGTGGCCGCCGTCTCGATCACTTTGCCGGCGGCTGCCACGGTCGCCTGGAGAACGGTGGACACGAGAGAGGACATGGCCCCCATTGTGCGCCGCGTACGCACGTCCCGAACCGTGACGGGCTGTGCCGATATGGCTGCCGAGCGTCGAAAGTCGGGAATCCACAGGATTCCGGTGAGCAACCGGAGCCGTGGGCACGGCAGTATGCATGGGTGCGACGTACCCGAAATCTCATTCTGATGGTGGCCGCCGCCGGCATCCTGGGAGGTTCCGTCCTGGTGGCGAAGGGCCTGCTGGGCGGCGAAGGCGGCACCGGCCCACTCGCCGGCTCCTTCCGGGAGGCGCCCACGGCGTCACCGACACCGACCGGGCCCACCCCCGAGGAACTGGCCGCCATCGAACGGGCCAAACGGGTCAAGGCCCTCGACGCGGCCCTCAAGAAGTACGCGTCCGGCAGACCGGAGTTCTCGGTGGCCGTCCTCGACCGCAAGACCGGGGAGACGTACGCGTACCGCGGCGACGAGAAGTACGAGACCGCCAGCGTGGTGAAGGTCCAGGTGCTCGCCTGCCTGCTGCTCACCGCCCAGGACGACGGCCGGAGACTGACCGGCGCCGAGAAGTCGCTGGCCGACAAGATGATCCGGTACAGCGACAACGACTCCACCACCTCGCTGTTCGGCAAGATCGGCCGCTACAGCGGGCTGACCGCCTGCAACAAGCGGCTCGGCCTCACCCAGACCAAGGTCAACAGCTCGTGGGGCCTCACCAGGACCACCGTCAAGGACCAGCTGAAGCTGCTCGACCAGCTCGTCGACGACGGAAGCGAACTGTCCGAGGCCTCCCGCACCTACGCGCACAAGCTGATGAGCACGGTCGCCCCCGACCAGGACTGGGGCGTGCCCGCGGTGGCGAAGACCGGCGAGGAGGCCACCGTCAAGAACGGCTGGCTGCAGCGCTCCACCGAGAGCAATCTGTGGATCGTCAACACGGTCGGTCAGGTCACCGGCGACGAGACGGACGTGTCGATCGCGGTGCTGTCACACACCAACAAGACCAGGGAGGCCGGGATAGCCCTCGTGGAGAAGGTCGGCAAGCTCACTCGGGCGCATTTGAAGTACTGACGGCACGCCACCGCGAGATCCAGGTGATCGACTGGTTCACCACCAGGATCACCACGACCGCGGCGACCACACCCTGCCACGGCTCCGGGAAGACCGACCCGCCGGCCAGGCCGATCGCGGCGTAGACCAGCGACCACAGCGCGCAGGCCGGCACGTTGGCGATCACGAAGGTACGCCACGACAGGCCCACGAACGCGGCCGCCAGCAGCACCGGCACCCGCCCGCCCGGGATCAGCCGGGACACCAGCAGCACCGGGACCTGCTTGCGCTTGAGCCGGTCCTTGACCGTACCGAGCCGCTCCTCGTCGTTCAGCCAGCGCAGACGGCGGGCCAGCTGCTCGCCGCCGAACCGGCACATCCCATACATCACCAGGTCGCCCGCGTAGGCGCCGGCCGCACCCGCCGCGATCACCAACCCGATGGTCGGCGGATGCTCGTGGAAGGCGAGGGCGGCCGCGCCGCTGACCGCCGCCCCGGTCGGCACCACCGGCACGATCGCCCCGAAACAGACCACCAGGAACAACCAGCCGAGCGCCCCCAGGGTGGCGATCACGCGGCCGGCTCCAGGCTGAGCCTCTCCCCGTGGGCCAGCACCCGGACCCGGCTGTCCGGAGCCACCCTCGCGGCGTGCTCGGCGAACCGGTCACCCGGCTCGTCGAACATGTGCCGCCGCACCCGCCCCATCCCGATCGGCCACAGCGTGCCGTAGTGCACCGGCACCGCCCACGACGCCTTCACCCGGCGCAGCGCCTCGGCGCCGTCGACCGCGTCCAGATGCCCGTGCGCGCCCAGCGTCGGACCCCAGCCGCCGACCGGGATCAGCGCCAGATCCAGCGGGCCCAGCTCGTGCATGCCGTCGAACAGGCCGGTGTCGCCCGCGAACCACGTCCGGGCGGCGCCCTCCACGACGAAACCGATCGCGATCGCCCGGTCCCTCGACCACGGGCCGCGGGCGCCGTCGTGACGGGCCGGAACCGCCCGCACCCGCACCCCGCCGACCACGGTCTCCTCACCGGGCGCCAGCTCCACACACCGATCCCCGGCCTCTCTGCCCATCGCCCTCGCCGTGAAGGCGGCGGCCCCGCGCGGCACGATCAACAGCGGCTTCCCCGGTACGGCCCGGAGCGACCCGACATGAAAATGATCAGCGTGCAGGTGGGACAGCAGCACCGCGTCCGGCGGGCCGGGCAGCCGAGGCGAGGGACCGGCCATCCGCCGCAGATGGGCGAGACGGCCGGTGAGCACCGGATCGGTCAGCAGGGTCGTGCCGGAGTCGGCGAGCCACACCGTGCTGTGCCCCCACCAGGTGACCTCGGTCGCGCTCACCGCCCCACGGTACCCAATTCCAGCGTGTGGGTTTCGGGTGCGATTCGCGCCCGAATCCCACACGCTCTGGTGAGGTGGCGGATCGCCGCCCGCCCGGTCGGGTTCCGGCGTGTGGGGTTGGGGTGCGATTCGCGCCCGAATCCCGCACGCTCAGGTGAGGTGGCGGATCGTCGGCCGCTCAGTCGGGTTCCGGCGTGTGGGTTTCGGGTGCGATTCGCACCCCAACCCCACACGCTCAGGACAGGCGGCGCACCGCCCAGCCGCACAGCCGCGCGTAGAGGTGCTGAAACCCCACCGCGAACGGCCCCGACATCCGCATGAACGTGCCCGCCGGCCGGGAGAACGCGGTGACCGTGAACCACACCCGGTCGTGTTCGTCCCGCTCGGCCACGAACGCCTCCTCACCGGTCGCCGGATGCCCCGGCCGGGTGCCGTAGGCGAACCCGATCCGGTCGCCCTCCTCCACCGTCCAGACCACCTCGCACGGCGCCCGCAACGGTCCGATCCCCACCGTCAGCAGCACCCCGGGGGCGGCCCGGCCCGCGTCCGCCGTGATCCGCGTCCCGATGGCCCGGTGCATACGGAAACTCAGGATCGCCTCACCGGCCCGGCGCAGCGTCTCCTCCCCGGTCCCGATCCGGGTCCGGTAGCGCAGATGCCGGTAACCGGACGGCAGCCGCCCGGTACGGGTGAACCCGACATGCGGGTAGGTCAGTTCGGTCACCCGTGCAGTGTGCCCTTCAGCGGCCGCGGGTGGCCGCCGAGTCGCCTCTGTGACATGACTCCGGCACACTGAGCGACGTGACTGGACCCCGATCCGCAGTCGTGGTGAACCCCACCAAGGTGGCCGATCCCGATCACCTCCGGCGTACGCTCCACGAGGGCCTGCGCCGGGCCGGCTGGCCCGAACCGACCTGGTATGAGACGACCCCCGAAGACCCCGGCCGTGGCCAGGCGAAACGCGCCGTCGCCGACGGCGCCGAGCTGATCTTCGCGTGCGGCGGCGACGGCACCGTCACCGCCGTCGTCACCGCCCTGGCCGGCACCGACGTCGCCCTGGCCGTGCTGCCCGCCGGCACCGGCAACCTGCTCGCCGCCAACCTGGGACTCGGCACCGACCCGGCCACCGGACTGGAGGTTGCCCTCGAGGGCGGCCGGCGGCGCATCGACGTCGGGGTCATCGACGACCGGTGCTTCGTGGTGATGGCCGGGATGGGCTTCGACGCGCAGATGCTCGAGGACACCTCGGAGAAGGCGAAGAAGTGGATCGGCTGGCTGGCCTACATCGGCGGCGGCGCCAAACACCTGCTGGACCGGCCGATGCGGGCCCGGATCCGGCTGGACGGCGGCCCGCCCATGCCCCGCCGCCCGGCCGCCGTGATCGTCGGCAACGTGGGCCGGCTCCAGGGCGGGGTGCGGCTGCTCAGCAAGGCCGAACCGGACGACGGCAGACTCAACGTGGCCATCCTCAGCCCCACCAACCTGGCCCACTGGGCGGCGCTCGCCTGGGCGGTGCTCAGCCGGCGGGAGCGGGTGCCGCTCATGGAGACCTATACCGCACAGCGGGTTGAGATCTACAGCAACCGGGCACAGGCGCGCCAACTCGACGGTGACAACATCGCACCCGGCAAGGTCATGAAGATTCACGTCCGGCCCAAGGCACTGCTGCTGTGCGTGCCCCAGCCGGACGCCGACCCGGACCTGGCGTACGACGCGAGCGCGGCCGCGCGCCGTGCCCAGCCGGTGCGGGACGCGGCGGAGGAGAAGGCTTGAGCAGCACCGAACCCGTACCGGAGACCCGGATGATGCCGGGCGACAAACTGTCGGCCGACGACGCGTTCCTGGCGCTGCGGCACTACGGTCGCTGGCCGCTGCTGCACGACGCGTTCGTCCGATTCCGGTACGGCGACGGGTTCAGCCACTCCCGGGCGTTCGCCTTCCAGCTGTGCCTCGCCATCGTTCCGTTCCTCATCGCCCTCTCCGGGCTCGCCACCGACCTCGGCGTCGAGGACGGCGGCCAGGTCGTCGCGGACACGGTCATCGCCCTGACCCCGGGCGCCAGCGAACCGCTGGTCACCGAACTGCTGATGGACGACGACCGCACCGAGGAGGCCGGCGAGCTGGCCCTCGCCCTCGGCATGATCACCGGCCTGTTCGCGCTGACCAGCGCCATGGCCCAGATCGAGCGTGGCGCCAACCGCATCTACGGGGTGGAACGCGACCGGCCTGCCCTGTTCAAATACCTGCGGGCCGCGATCCTCGCCATGATCGCGGGCTTGCCCGCCCTCTTCGGATTCCTGCTGCTGGTGGCCGGGCGGGCGGCCGGCGAGTCGGCGGAACGGCACTTCGGGCTGGCCCACGGCCCCCGGGTGGCGTGGGACGTGATCCGCTGGCCGCTCAGCCTGCTGCTCATCGTCTTCGCCGTCGGCCTGCTCTTCCGCCATTCGGTACGCCGCAACCAGCCGGCCCTGTCCTGGCTGCTGTTCGGCGCCGTCGTCTCGACCGTCCTGTGGTGGCTCGCGAGCCTGCTGCTGGCCGGCTACATCCGGATCAGCGACGGGTTCGGCGCCACCTACGGCCCACTGACGGCGATCATGGCGCTGCTGCTGTGGGCCAACCTCACCGGCATCGCCATCTTCCTCGGGCTCGCCTTCGCCGCCCAACTGGAGGCCCGCCGGGTCGGGGTGGACCGGCCCGCCCTCGAGGACCGGTGGGAACCCGAGACCGAGGACCCGGTCGCCGACTTCCCCGCCACCGGGCAGGTGCCCGCCCAGCGGGAGCCCGGTGTGACGGCCGAGCCGTCCGGGTAAGGAACGGCGCACCCCCGATCTGTTGGAGCCCGTTGTGACCGATGACAACCGTGTGGTGGAACGCGCCGGCTGGGCGCCGGTTCGCCACTTCGCCGAGCGCAGCGTCCTGGGCCTGCTCGTGGTGGCCGTGATCGGCCTCACCTTCGGCGTCCTCCTCCTGCTGCTGGTGCGATTCCACTGGCAGCCGCTGCAGGACCTGGACCGCTCCCTCGCCGACGGTCTGAACCGTTGGGCGTCCGCTTCGGACGCCGTCGTCGCGGTCCTCAGACAGATCTCCTCGTTCGGCGGGCGCGGCGTGCTGCTGCCGCTCGTCGCGCTCACGGCCACGCTGCTGCTGATCCGCCGCCGCCCCCGCCCGGCGATCTACCTGCTCGTCACCGGCGCCGGCGCGCTGATCCTCGACCCGTCGCTGAAGTCGCTGATCGGCCGGCTGCGCCCGGTCGTCGAGGCGCCGGTCGCCTCCGCACCCGGCAACAGCTTCCCCAGCGGGCACGCCCTCGGCTCGATGGTCGTCTACGGCATGATCGTGCTGGTCTTCCTGCCCGCCGTGCGACGCCGGTGGCGGCCCTGGTTCATCGGCCTCGCCGCCGTGCTCGTCGCCGCGATCGGCTTCACCCGCATCGCTCTCGGCGTGCACTTCCTCTCCGATGTGCTCGGCGGCTGGCTGCTCGGGCTCGCGTGGATCAGCGTGACCGCCTACGCCTTCCGCATCTGGCGCCGCGAGGCCGGCCATCCCACCCCGCCGCTCACCGACGGCCTGGAACCCGAATCCGGCCCCGACCTGCGTCCCGCCCCCGCCGAAGGCGCCGTCCTGCCGCACCCCTGGGCCAAGGGCGCCGAGATCCTGGTCGGCTGGGTCTTCGTTTTCGGCCTGCTCTACCTGGTCGGTTACAGCTTCACCCGCTGGACGCCCGGTTTCGACGAAGCCTTCCCGGAATGGCTCCAGAGCTTCCGCACCCCCACCCGGGACCACGTGAGCTGGCTGTGGAGCAAAGCCGGCGACACACATGCCATCCTGATCATCTCGCTGATCTTCTGCCCGCTCGCGCTGGCCCTCTGGCGGCAGTGGCGGCCGGTGCTCTTCCTGGCCCTCACCATGATCGGCGAGCTGACCCTCTTCCTCTGCTCGGCCGCCGCGGTCGACCGCCCCCGCCCGCCCGTCGAACAACTCGACGGCCAGATGCCGACCTCGTCCTTCCCGTCCGGGCACATCGCCGCGACCATGTGCCTCTGGGCCGCCATCGCGATCATCGTGATGGCCCGGGTCCGCCGGCCGTGGCGGTGGATCTTCCCCGCCCTCGCGGTGATCATGCCGCTCGGTGTGGCGCTCTCCCGCATGTACCGCGGCATGCACCATCCCACCGACTTCCTCGGCGCCGCCCTGCTCACCGCCACCTGGATCGGCGTACTGTGGTGGACGATCCGGCCCAACGCGCACGCCGAGACCGCCACCGAAGCCGCCGAGGAGGCCGCCCAGGTCACCCGCGGCCGCCGCTTGGAGACCATCGGATGACAGCGACGACCCGAACCGCCCGCGGCTGCGGTCCGAAGGCAGCCGGATGCGAGTGATGCTCTGGACCGCCCGCGGTCGTTGTCTGGAGGCTGCCGGATGCGAGTGATGACCTGGAACATCAAGAACGGCGGCGGCGACCGCCTGCCGGCGATCATCAAGGTGATCGGCCGGCAGCGCCCCGACGTGCTCACCCTTCAGGAGCTTCAAGGCTTTCACCGGTACGGCGGACGCAAACTGAAAGACCTCGCCGCCACCCTGGACATGACCGCCCACCTGGCACCCTCCGCCCTCGCTCAACCGGTCGCCGTCCTGGTCCGCGAGCCACTGTGGATCGCCCGGCGCACCCGGATCAGCTGGCGCCTGCACCATGCCGCCGCGGTGGCGGTGGTCCCCACCGAGGCCGGCCCGCTCACCGTGGTCAGCGCCCACCTCAACCCGTTCTCCCCCTACCGCCGGATGCGTGAGGCCCGCTGGCTGGCCGCCCGCTACGCCACCCCGGACGGCCTGGCCCTCATCGCCGGCGACATGAACGGCCTTGACCCCGACGGAGATCACACGGCCGCGCTCGCCGCCCAGCCGTCCCTCTACCGCAGGCGGCATCTCGACCCCGACGGCCGCCCCGACACGAGGGCACTCGCCGCCTTCCGCGAGGAGGGCTTCACCGACCTCGCCCTCACCGTGGGAGACGGCGACGGCCGAACCGTCCCCACCGGCTACGCCGGCCGCGAGTTCGGCGCCGTCCGCCTCGACTACCTCCTGGCCAGCCCACCACTGGCCGCTCGCGCCCGCCGCGTCCGGGTGATCCGGGACGACCTCACCGACCAGGCCTCCGACCACTACCCGGTCCAGGCCGAATTCGACCTTTGAGGCTCGCCTCCACGGCCGCGCCCCGACCCGCGTTCTTCTCCAAATCCCGGCCTACCGGCGTGGCCCGGTGTTGTCCGTTGCGGCCGGGCCTACGGGTGTGGCGTGGTGTTGTCCGTTGCGGCCGGGCCCGCTGGCACATGTGGATGTTCTCCCTCTCGGCCAGGCCCGTGTGCGGTCGACCTCGCCGACGTGGCACTGTCTCCTTCCAGGAGCGTGCCGGGCTGGGCGATTACTCGCCGGAGGGGCCACCGGCCAGCTCGGTGACGATGTCGAGGTGACCCAGGTGGCGGGCATACTCCTGGAGCAGGTGGAAGAGGACCCGCTCCAGGCTGGCTGGGTCGGCACCGTCCCATCGTGGGCCCGGACGGCCGACCGCTGCCAGGTCGCTGCCGGTGATCACGGCAGCGGTGTGCTCGCCCTGCGCACGTAGCGCGGACGCCAGGCCGGCCAGGGTCTCGGACGGGTCGACATGCCAGCGGTCGTCGCGACGGTCGCCCCACGGATCGCCGACATCGCGGCCCTGGAAGCCCCACTCGATCCAGCGAAGCTCGACGAAACGCAGATGCTTCACCAACTCCAATGGCGTCCACCCGCTTGGCAGGCGGCTGGACCGCAGCTCACCCTCGGACAGCGCGGAAGCCTTGGCCAGCAGGCTCTCGCGAAAATAGTCCAGATAGCGGACGAAGACCTCCGGCCGCCCCGAAACTGGAGTGGTCGGTGCGGGGAAGACGATCGGCGTGTCGTCGAGCATGCCCCGATGATGTCAGCACCCCCTGACATTTCTGCCTCCCCGAACGGTTGTGGGGGGTGGTTTCAGGCGTTACACGCCGTTGTCCCTCCCAGGGCCTCCAAATGATCAACACGAAGGCGTCGCTGACGCGAGGCAGCACTAATGGCCGACCGGAGGCCCTCGGCTGGTTGCTGGTGCCGTTTCAGTCGGGCGTGAGGGCCGAGGATGCTCGCGCGCTTCTCCTCGAACAGCCAGGGTGGTTGCTGGTGCCGTTTCAGTGGGGCGTGAGGGAGCGCTCAGGCCAGCCGGAGTGGAGTTCAGACCTCCGGCAGTGTGTCGGCGACCCGCGTGTGGGGTTCGCGCCCGACCGCGCCGAGACTGCCGTATGGCTCGCTCGTACCGGGAACGGGGTTGAGAGGCCGGCGCCCGGTCAGCCCGTCACGACGCGGTCGCGGCCGTTTCGTTTGGCGGTGTAGAGGTTGCGGTCGGCGGTGGAGAGCAACGCCGAGTAGGTGCCGCGTCCGTCGGTGGTGGTGGTGACGCCGATGCTCGTGGTGACCTGGAGGGTGCCGGTGATCGGTTCCCAGCCGTGGGCCCGGATGCGGAGGCGGAGGCGTTCGCAGCGGGTCGCGGCCTCTTCGGCGTCGACGCCGGGCAGCACCAGCAGGAACTCCTCGCCCCCCATCCGGGCGGCCACGGCCGAGCCGGGGGCGGCTTCCTCGAGCAGTTCGGCCACATGCTGCAGGACCGTGTCGCCGGTGGTGTGCGAGAGGGTGTCGTTGACCCGTTTGAAGTGGTCCAGGTCGACGATCGCCAGGGAGAGCGGGCGGTGCCGGGCGGCCGCCTCCAGCAGCAGGGCGGGCACCCGCTCGTCGACGTAACGACGGTTGTGGAGGCCGGTCAGGGCGTCCCGGTGGGCCATCTCACGGAAGTGCTCGCTCGCCCGGCGGGCCTCGGTGGCCTCGAAGACGGCCTGGAGGGCCTGCGCCCGGGCGTGGCGCTGCACGGACTGGAGCGCGGTGGCCTCGGCGTGGAAGGCGCGATGCTCCTCGTACGCCTCGGCGTACCGCCCGGTGTCGGCGAAGAGGGCGGCCTGTTCCTGCCGTGCCCGGGCGCCGATGGCCGCGAGGCCGCGGTCGGCGCAGAGCCGGCGGGTGGCGTCCAGCGCGGCCTGGGCGTCGTCGTACCGCCCGGCCAGGCGGCGGGCCTGGGCCAGGGTGAGCTGGCACTCGGCGACCGCGTCGCCCTCGGTGGCGGCGACCAGGTCGGCAAGCACGGGGGAGAGCAGTTCCTCGATGGCGGTGTAGCGGCCGCCCATCAGCTCGACCTGGGCCATGGTGTCGAGCTCGTTGGCGGTGAATTGGTATCCGACGCGGGCCTGGATCTCCCGCATCCGCGCGACGAGCTTCCGGGCCTCCGGCTCGTCGCCGGTCTCGACCGCGGTGTACGCCATGTTGTTGAGCAGCGACAGCATCATCTCGTGGTCACCGGCCGCGGCGGACAGGGCGAGGGCCTCGTCGGAGCGGCGCCTGCCGTCGGCGTGCGCGCCGGTGTCGTCGAGGGAGACGGCGAGCGTCATGAGGTGCCGGGCGCGTATCTCGGGCGGCACGTCGTCGGTGAGGAAGGCGACACTCTGCACGGCGTGGGTGAGGCCGTCCGAGTAGTCGCCCACGTGCCGGTAGAACACCGACAGTTCCCGGTGTGCGCGGGCCAGAAGGTACCGCGCCTCGTGCTGCTCGGCCCACTCCCGGACCTGCAGCGCCATCTGCCCGCCCTCGCCGGTCCGTCCCTCCCGGAGCAGCACTCCGGCCTGGAGCAGGACGGCGCGCTGGGCCACCTCCTCGGCGCCCGCCTCGGTGGCTCTCTTCAGCAGCTCGATGGCGGGCGTCCAGACCGTACGGAACTGGGACGGTGGCCGGCTCTCGAGTTCCGCCGCTGCGGATTCGAGGGCGTCGACCTCATGATGGGACCCGGTGGGGACGCGGCTCACCGTTTCCGTCGTCATCGTCCCTACTTCCTGTGGGTGGGCGGGTCGGTCGCCGTGATGCCCTACGGTCCGGTGTCACGGTGGCAGAGTGGGGCCCGGCCGGTTGCTGAACGGTTGCGGACGTCAACGGCGGGTGCAGACCGGTGCGGCGGAGGCATCGCCCGCTGCGAGGGTGAAGCAGTAGTTCAGCTTCTCGTCGAGGCTGTAGACGACGTAGTCGGCGGCACCGGCCGGCAGATCCGCGATCTTGACGGGGGGCTGGCCGGCCCGCCCGCCGGTGATCAGCACCGTGCCCCGGGCGTCGCGAGGGTAGACCCATTGGAGGGCGACGCTGTCGCCGTTGTCACGCAACCGAACGTTCTGCGGGGCGCCGGGATCGGAGGCGGCGGCGAGCGGGTTTCCGGCGGCGCCGGACGGTGTGACGGGCGGCTGGGCGGCCGGCCGGGTGGCGCCGTCGGCTCCGGGGAGGGTCAGGATGACCACGGCGGCGGCCGCGGCCACCCCGCCGGCGAGCAGGGTGGCGAGCAGCAGCGGGTGAGCGACGCGGGAGCCGTCCGGTCGGTCGGCGCGGACCGGGAGGCGACGCGAGTTCGGCGGATCGCTGCGGGTGCCGGTCGGCGCGGTGCCGATCGGCAGGGGCCGGCCGTCCTCGCCGTAGTCGGGGGCGCGGTTGCCGGGCAGCGGCGGAGGTGTGTCGGCGCGGGCGTGCCGGCCGGTCGGGTCGCCGGGCAGCCGGTGCAGGTCGCTGAGGTAGAGCGGCTGCTGGTAGAGGGTGCCGTTGGGGTCGGTCTCCCGGTTGTCGGCCGCCGGCATGTCGTCGTAGAGCTCGTCGGCGGGGACCGGGTAGACGGTCCCGTTCGGGTCGGTCGGCCGGTCGTCGGGCGGCGGCTGGCCGGGCGCCTCCGCCGGGAACACCGACGGCCGTTTTCCGGTGGTGTCGGGCACCGTGGGACGGCGCGGGAACGGCTTGAACGGGCGGCCGCCGCTGGTGTCCCGGGCGCCGCAGGTGTGCCGGCCGGATGCCGTGCCGCTGACCAGCGCGGTCGCCTGCCGGGCCAGTGGGTGGTCGGCGGGCAGACAGCGGGTGGCCAGCCGGCCGGCGAGCTCCAGGTGCTCGCGGGCCGCCTGGTCGCGGCCGCACTCGCGCTCCATGGCGCCGAGCCGGGCGAGCATCTTGATGCCGGCCGGGGTCGCGTCGCCGTGCACCCGGCTGTGCCGCCGCCAGGCGCGGGCCAGCCGGGCGCGGGCCGTGCCGCAGTGGCCGGCGGCGTGCTCGGCGGTGGCCAGGTCGGCCTCGGCGGCCAGCACCCGGGGCGAGTCCGGACCGTCCATCAGGGCCAGTTCGCCGATCAGGTCGTGGTAGACGGAGGCGGCCCGGCCGTACTGGCCGATCCGGTGGAGCACGGCGGCGTGCATGGCGGCGGCCGCGATGGTGCGCTCGTCGCGGGGACCGTGCAGCCGCTCCTCGGCGGAGTGCGCGAAAGCGGACCACAGCCGGGCCGACTCGGGGTCGCCGAGGGCGATCAGGACGCGGGCGTGCAGGGCGGCGGCCACCGCCAGGTCGGCGGTGGCGCGGCGGGGATCGGCGTCGGCGCCGCGGAGGACGTCGTCGAGGACGGCCCGGGCGCCCACGAGGTCGCCGGCGGACGTGAGTGTCTGCGCCCGGGCGGTCAGTTCGGCGAGCGGAGGGGCCATGTATCCCATAGTGCTCACTCGAACACCCTGTGTACAAGTTTCCGGTTGCCAACCGGACAGGGTAGAAACGCGGTATGTCCCCGATCGGCGCCGTCACCCGCGAACTCCTCGTCCGTCACCTGCAGGCCTGGGCCGCCGGTGCGCTTCATCACGCCCGCCGGGCGACCTATGTGCACGGTTACGCCGACGCGGACGGTGGCGCCGCGGCCGAGGCGGCGGTCCGGGTCCTGGCCGACCTGCCCGGCCTCGCCCGCGGACGCGAACTGTCCATGGTGGCGGTGGGGGCCGACGTCGCCGGGGTGGGGGAGCGGCTCGCCGCGGCACAACGGGACGCCGGCGCGGGGGCCGGGCTCACGGTGCTGCCGGTGGGCGGCGGGACGGACGAGCGGCTCGCGGTGGCCTTGCGTGCGGCCGGCGCGTCACGCGTACCGATGATGGGGTTTCTCGACGCGACGGCCGTGGGCGAACCGCCCGCGGTGACCACCGTCGGCGCGATCGCGGCCGGCAGGCCTGCCGAGGTGCTGCTGGCACTGCCGCCGGGCAGCTCCGTCGACCCCTATCGGGGCCTGGGGTTTCCGCTGGTCACGGCGGCTGAGCTGGCCACCGGGCCGGAGCCCGGCGAGGTGGTGGCCTTCGCCACCACCTCGGGCCGGAGTCTGGAGAGCTTCAAGGAGGCGCTCTGGGCGGTCGACGAGTTCGCGGGGGTACGCCTGCGCGATCCCGCCGATCCGGAGCGTCACCTGATCGACATCGCGCTGCGGCCCGACCCCGGTCCACTTCGGCGTGAACTGCTGGCCCACCTGTCCGAGGTCGGCCGGGCGACGGTGACCGAGTTGCGCACCTTCGCCCTGACCGAGACCGTCTACCGGGCCGCCGACGCGACCCGGGCGTTGCACACGATGGTCGACGCGGGCACGGTCACCCGCGACCCCGCGCACGGACGGCTCGGCGGCGACGTGGTGATCCGGGTTTAGGGCCTGGCCGGTGGATCACCCGAAACCGCGGCGTGGTCCCCGCGACAGCGCCTAACGGGCGCGGCTCTTGTCCTGCTTCCAGGACAGCGGGCCCGGCAGGTCGACGCGGTGCGCCCGGGTCCTCGAGTTCCACGACCAGCGCCCGATCTTGAGGCTCCAGGACGAGTAGCCGTTCTCGGTGAAATTCAGGACCAGCGGACCGATCTTCTTCCGGCTGCGGTAGACGATGCCCATCAAAGTGCTCCCTTCTGATGGCGCATCGGTTCCCGATCGGCCGGATTCACAAACGTCAGCGTGGCTGCCAGGCGTCCGGGCGGGTGGTCAGCTTCCGCACATGGGCCGGCATCCGGCCGCTGATCAACTCGGCGAGGCTCACCTCGTCGACCACCTCACGGACCGCCGCGCGGACCGCCACCCACAGGTTCGGCAGGTTCTCCGCGGCGCCCGTGTACTGGGTCTCCTCCGGGCGCAGGCCACGCACGCCGGCGAGCGGACCGTCGACCGCCCGCAGGATCTGACCGATGGTCACGTCCCGCGGAGGGTGCGACAGCGTGTAACCGCCCTCGGCGCCGCGCTGCGCCCGCACCACACCGGCGCGGCGCAGGTCGGCGAGGACCGCCTCGAGGAACTTGCGTGGCATGCTCTGGTCTTGGGCAATGGCCTGGGCTGACATCAGTGCGGGGTAGGCCTGCGCCAAACTGAGGGCGGCCCGCACCGCGTAGTCACCGCGCGCGGAGATCTGCACCTGACTATCATGCCCCGGCCGTTCATCCCGGATGCACATACCCCAGGGGTTTGTGGGAATTAGGGTCAATCGGCCGGTGGCCTCGGGCCCGGAATGGCGGCCGGCTGGTCGGTGGTGAACCGGCCACGGAACTGTCCGGGGCTCAGACCGGTCTCCCGGTGGAAGAAGCGACCGAAGTTGGTCGGCTCGCCGAAGCCCAGGCTCCGGCCCACCTCGGCGACGGACATCGAGGTCGCCGCGAGCATCCGCCGGGCCTGCAGGGCGACCCGGTCGTCGACCACCTGCTTCGCGGTCCGCCCGGTGAGCGCCAGGCTGGCCCGGGTCAGGGTACGCACCGAGCAGCCCAGTTCGGCGGCGTAGTCCTCGACCCGGCGGGTGTGCGGGTAGCGTTCCTCGAGACGCCGCCGGAACCGTTCGAACGTCCGGCTCTCGACGTGTGCCCGCAGGTCCGAGCCGGGATCGAGGGTGGCGATCCGCAGCAGCAGGGCGGCCAGCTCGTGCCGCAGCAGCGCCGCGGCGACCGGGCCGGGTGGGCCGGCCGAGTCGGTGGCCAGGTGGGCGAAGACGTCCCGGAAGACGGCCGGGCCGGGTGGGGTGAGCGGCTCCCGGGCCGGGCCGGGTGGATCGTCGGGACTCAGCCCGGGCAGTTCCTCCGGGCCGAACAGGCCTGGCCGGAAGACGATCGTCATCGGATCGTCGCCGTCTCCGGGCAGCGAGAAGCGGGCGGCCTGCCCCGGACGGATCCAGAGCAGGGTGCCGGGGCCGCACAGATGCTCGGCGAAATCGATCTCGGCGAGCAGCGGGCCGGTCGTGGTGAGGACGAGGGCGTGACACTTCAGCAGGCCGGTGGCGGCGCCGGCGGTCACCGGCAGGGCGCAGCCGCCGATACCCGACCAGTCCGGTGGAAGACAGGTCGGCGCAGGCTCGGTGTGATGAATGAGTGCTGGCATCGCGCCTGACGGTAGTCGTCGATGCGTGCCCGCGCATCCACTAGCGCACCGACTGGGGTTTATGTCCCTTTTCCGGCTCGGTATTCGCTATACGTCCGATTCCGATTTCTTTTCGGAGATCCATTAATTTATCGGATAAAGGACGACCCGCGCGGACCGGCAGTGTCCACGCGGGTCGCCTTCGTGCCGCTTTATCGGCCCGCGAGCAGTCGGTTGACCGCGGCGTCGACGTCCAGATGGTCGGACTCCCGGCCGCGGGGCACCACCACATAGGTGCGCCGCAGGAAGCGGACCAGGACGCTGCGCGGCACCTCGAACAGCGCGTTGCCGTCGGGCGACGACAGGGCCAGAGCGACGAAGTCGCCCCGCGGCGTGGCCCACGGCCACACCCGGACGTCGCCGATCCCGGCCGGCTCGTCGAGCCCGGTCACGAGCAGTTCCCGCGCGAAGGACCAGCTCACGGCTTCCCCACCGGCTGATTCTGCGTGGAACAACACGTGGACCGCGTACGGGTCGGCTGGGTCGTAACGCAGACTGGCGCGCACGGGCAGTGCCGTCGCGTCTGGCGCTACGAGCCGCAGCGAGGTTTCGACCTCGACGGTCGTTGGACGAATGGTACTCATGGACGAACTCCCCCCGGCACCGCTGCGAGGCTGGTGAACCCCGCGTTTCCCATACTCAGGTGATCCCTGTCGTTACGCTCCGCCATACGCTGATCTCACCCAGTAGTGGGAAGATGGTTCCGAAAACCCTTCCACGCAGGACGCAAAGCGATATCTTGTCCTGTTCTGCCCATGTACTCGGTTCCGCCCGGCGTCAGTGGTCCAGCGGTTGACTTACTCCGGTAACGTCCATTCCTCCCGGGTAGTGACGGGGCCTCAGGACACTGGGGGATGAAATGGGTGTAAAACCGGACGACGGGGTTCTCAGACGTGCGTGTGCTTGACCGTATCCGGTCCAACTCCACTGGCCGGCTCGCTCTCAAGATCGGCGTAGGCGTCGTGGGTGGCCTGGTGGTCGCCGTCGGTATCGTCCTGATCCCGTTCCCCGGTCCCGGCTGGGCGATCGTGATCCTCGGGCTCGCCATCCTGGCCATCGAGTTCGCCTGGGCCAAGGGGCTGCTCGCCTTCACCAAGCGGCACGTGCAGAGCTGGACCCACTGGGTCGGCCGGCAGTCGCTCGGCCTGCGCGCGCTCATCGGCCTGGTCGGCATGATCTTCATCAGTTTCGTGGTCTGGCTCAGCGTCCTGCTCAGCTTCGACCTCAACCTGTTCACCTGGACGCTCGACTTCCTGGGGTGGCGGTGACCCCCTGGGTCGCGTCCCTCGGGCGTCGTCTAGTAGAGTTCCATCTCGTTGAGGGCGATTAGCTCAGCGGGAGAGCGCTCCGTTCACACCGGAGAGGTCACTGGTTCGATCCCAGTATCGCCCACATAGGCGTTTAGCTGCTAAAACACCCGTCGTAAAGATCATTTACGGCGGGTGTTTCGTCATGGTTCTGGGAGCAGGCACCCCGGTCGGATGGTGACCTCTCCTAAACGAGTGGTTCCGAAGTCCCGGTCAGTGGCCGTAGGCGATCAGTGAGCGGTGACGGGGCGCCGGTCTTGTTGTGCCAGATCGCCGCGCTCATGGTTGGTAGGCGCCGAGCGATGCGTACGGCGACGTCGGCGAATGTACGGCCGCCGTGCGGGCCAGATCCCGGATGGCCTTCTGATCAGTGGCGGGGCGGCGCGGAGTCGCTCGTCGTAGCCCGGGACGCTGGGGCAGGCAGGGCACCATGCTGTCCAGGTGGATGCGGGCGCACCGGATCCAGTGCGCTTCCGGCCGGGCGCCGAGCAGGATCTGGCCTGATTCGACGGTTGACGCACAGGAGCCCTGCGAGTATCGCTGCCCGGTGGGGCCTCAACGGCTCCCACGGCCAACCGGCCCCGCAGTCTTACCGCACCGCCAACCGGGGTAAATGGCACTACATCGAACGCGACGACCAGCAGGACCCGCTCGGCGCCCGCACCTACGCCCACACCGGCGAGCGCCACCATTTCCACATCCTCGACGGCCTCGGCTCCGTCGTCGGCCTCATCGCCGACAACGGAGCGCTGGCGGCACCCGCACCTACGACCCCTACCGCAAAATCAACGCAACCGTCGCCAACGGCCCCGAAATGAACCAGACCGTCCTTGGCTATGCCGCCGGACTCGTCAACGGCGACCTCGCCAAGTTCGGTAAGCGTTGGTACGACCCCAACGTCGGTCGATTCAACCGACAAGACAGCCTCGACACCATCGGTGATCCGCAGCGCGGCAATCGCTACGCCCATGCGACATGCGACCCGGTCAGCAGGGTCGACCCGACCGGAATGATCGACGAAGGCAATATCGGGGCGGCGACGGCGCTGGTGTTCTGTGCGAAGCGACGGTCGTTCTGTTTTGCGGCAGCGGCAGCTACCGGTGGAGCGCCGGCTGCCGCAACTGTGGCGATGCTTGGTGCCGGCCGGGCAGGGGCATTAGTCGGTGGGGCAGTTGGCTCGGCCACTGATGAAGCTACTGAGCTTCCGGGGTTGAGGTCACTCTCATGTCCACATCGCCACTTTGGGTGATTCCTGACGGTTCGGGGCTGCTGTCTATTTAGGGCATGCGA
>NZ_JBFAMR010000074.1:24996-38027 GCF_040656595.1 Actinoplanes sp. NPDC049802 | reverse complement strand
ATCCTCGCCACGGCTGAACGCGACCGTGCCAGTGCCGACGACGTCAGACATCAGATCGCCTCCCTCCGCGACGGTGGATCAGATGCAGTCCGAGCTGGAAATCCAGGGCCCACCAGCCCCGGAGGGAAATCCCCCGGATCTATCCGTGGGGATCGTCAACGGGGCTCGATTCGGCGGCGGAGGTCGCGGCCGCCCAGGAAAGCGACGACGAGCTGGAGCAGCAGGACGGCGCCGGCGGCCGTCAGCAGGGCGGTGAGACGCGGCCAGGTGGGCAGGGGCAGATCCGGTGGGGTGATCCCGGCCAACGGCAGCGCCCAGCCGGTGAGCCGCCAGGCACCCACCGCGACCAGCACACCGACCGCGGTCGCGATGGTGACCAGCACCGGATAGGTCCACAGGGTGGCCTGCCCGGCCGGCCGTGGTCGCAGACCCTGGGTGCGCAGCGCCGCGAGGTCCTCGGTACGCCGGCCGCGGTCCACCGCCACGGTGAGTGCCAGGGCGCCCGCGCCGAGGAGCCCGGCGAGCACCGCGGCGAGGATGTGGAACCACAGTGCGACGGCCGGTCCCTGCTGGTCGAGCCGGTCGCGCACCGTGGCGGCCGTGGATTCGGCGACGATCTGCAGGCCCGCCGCCTCGAGCCGGTCCACGGCATCGGTGGGTGCTGTCGCGCCGAGCCAGACCTGTGGCGCCTGCACCTCCCGGCTCTGCACGGCGAGCCGGTCGACGTACTCCAGGTCGGCCAGCACGGCACGGCGCCCGAGCCCGGGGACGGCGGGCAGCACGGCGACCGGCGTGACCGGGGTGTCGACGACGTTCAGCCCGGGGAGCAGGCCGGCCGGCGGCGCCTCCCCGGCGTACGCGATGGGCAGCGGATAGGGCGTGTTCACCGGCTGGATCCAGACCGCCTCGGCCACGCTCGGGGAGACCTCGACGTCGGCTTGCAGCCCGCCGGGCGCGGCGGACAACCGTGCGTCCCGGGTGGCACGCCACCGGGTGGGGTCGGTGAGCGGCGCCGGGGTGGCGGTGCCCAGGCCGCGGATGACCAGGCGGCCGGTGATGTCGGGTGTCTTGCCCTCGCCGGAGATCCGGATGCCGTTGACCCGGCACCCGTCCCGGCAGATCGGCACGTCCCGCTGGTACGTCTGTGGCCCGGGCCGCACGGTGCCCAGTTCGAGGACGGTGTCGCCGAGCCCGGTGGGTGACGCCAGGGAGAGGGCGAGCCGCAGCGGCCCTCCGGTGACGGTGACCTCGATGGTGATGTCGGAGCCGCCGTAGGCCGGGCCTTCGGGCGGTACCGGATGCAGCAGCTCGCGCAGGCGGTGCGGTGTGACGGCGCTGTCCGGCCAGGCGGCCACGGCGGCCAGCCGGCCGGTCTCGACGGCGATGCCGGGTGTCCCGGCTGAGCCGCTGTTGGGCAGGGAGGTGACGGCCATGGCGAACCGGCCGTCCGGGTCGGCTTTGTGGACCGCGGTGAGCAACCGTTGCCGGGTGGTCGGCTGGACAGTGAGGACCCGGTCGGCGCCGGTGCCGAGGTGTGCGGTGACGGCCCGGCCCCGGGCCGCCGTGTCGACGGCGGCGGTGGCGAAGCCGGCGACCGCGGCGGACGCGACCAGCAGGGCGAACAGGCGCCCGGCGCCGGGGCGGCGGGACAGTTGGACGCCGGCCAGCGCGATGCCGAGCCGGCCCCGGCGCAGGGCGCGTGCCGCGTACCGGTTGACCAGGGGAAGCAGGGCGCGGGCCGAGACCAGGGCGAGGGCGAGGATGATCAGGGCCGGCGCGAACAGGCCGAGTCCCTCCAGTGGGTCGCCGGCGAGCGCGTACTGGATGCCGGTGACGACGGCGAGCACCGCCACCGCCACCTCGGAGACGCCGGGCAGGCCCCGGTCGCGGGACGGCGCGCGGCGCAGCAGGCCGGCGACCGGGCTGGTGAGTTGCCGCCGCTGGGCCAGGATCGCGGCGGCCAGTGCCGCCAGCGCGGCGAAGGGCGCGTATCGCAGCGAGGTGAAGGCCGGGTCCGCGCCGACGCCGGGGAAGAGGAGACCGGTCACCGCGTTGACGAGCAGTTGCCCGGCGAGACATCCGGCCAGGGCGCCGGCCAGCACCGCGGCGAGGCTCTCGCCGGTGGCCAGCCACCAGCGGGTCCACCAGCGGGTGCCGCGCAGCGCGACGACGGCCAGCTCGCTCTGCCGGCCCTGTGCGCCGTAACCGACGGTCAGGTAGATGGTGAAGCAGGCGAGCAGCACCAGGGGCACGGCCATCACCGGCACCAGCAGCCGTGCCGCTTGCCTGCCCTGGTCGATGCGGTCGAGCAGCGCCGGGATCCCGCTGTCGAACTGGAGCGGCTCGTCCAGTTCGGCGATCGCCTGTTCGACCGCGATGAGTTCGGCGCGCAGCCGCTCGATCCGGTCGATGCCGATGACACCGGGCTCGGCGATCCCGTCGACCGCCATCGTCGTGGTGGTCCGCTCCATCGTGCTCAGGGTGGCGGCGTTGGTGAAGACCGGCTCGCCGGGCCCGAGGTCGACGCCGAAGAGGAAATAACCGTGCAGTCCCCAGTACGCCGCGGTGGGGTCGGCCGGCCGGTAGGTGCCGGCCACGGTGAGCGTTTTCGGTGCGCCGTCCGGGACGAACGTGATCGGCTGGGTGGCGCCGTTCTGCCGGGCCGCGCTCAGCTCGATCCGGTCGCCGGCGGTCAGGCCGAGCCGCTGGGCGGTCCGCTCGCCGATCAGCGCGTCGCCTTCGGCGGACAGGCAGCGGCCGGTGAGGATGACCAGGTGGGCGCAGGCCTCCTGGCGGAAGACCAGCCGGGTGGGGAAGGTGTCGGCCTCCTCGATGCCGACGGTGGGCACCTCGGCGGCGTGGTAGTAGTCGAAGCCCTCGACGTCGAGCAGCACCTCGCCGACCTCGGGGAACCGCAGGGCGCCGGTGCCGGCCTCGCCGGTGGCGCTGTCGTACGACCGGCGGGCCGCCATGGTCAGTTCCCGGGTGGCGGCGGTGGCGATCTGGCCGTCGGCGATCGCGCGCTCGGCGGCGATCAGGTAGGCCGGTGCCGCGACCGCTGAGGCGACGGCGAGCAGGGACAGCAGGGCGAGGGTGAGCGCCTGCCCCCGCCGGGTCCAGATCATCGCGAGGACCAGGGAGATCATCGGTCGCCCTCCGGCTCGCGCAGGCTCCGCACCAGCGGTGACTGGATCAGCCAGCCGGTCAGTCCGAGGATCGCGAGCGAGACGAGCGTCGCGACGGCGACCGCCGCGGCGCCCAGTGGATCGGGTGGCGCGAGGACCGCCCAGCCGTCGGTGAACGCGGGCACCGACCGGCCGGTGATCTCGACGGCCAGGAGCGCGGCCAGCACTCCGCCGAGCACGCCGGTCACGATCAGCACAGCGGTTCCCGCATACGACGTGGTGATCGCGACCCGCCGGGGCAGGCCCTGCTCGCGCAGCACCTTGAGCTGTTCGGTGAGGGAGCGGCGGTCGGCCGTGGCGGCGACCGCGACGGTGGCCGCCGCGATCAGCAGCGCCGCGATGCCCGCCACCAGGGCGAACCGGACCACCACGGCCGGGCCCTGGTCGCCGAGCCGGGAGGCGTGGGCGTCGGTGGTGGCGCTGCCGGCGACGACGAGCCCGGCCGCGGCCAGGTCGTCGGCGATGCCGGGGCGGGCGCCGGGCGCCAGCCACACCTGGTAGACCCCGCCCGGATCGATCTCGGCGGCCAGCCGGCGGACGGAGTCCAGGTCGACGAGCAGGCCGGTGGTGCCGAGCATGGGCAGGGCGGCCGCCTTGTCGAGGACTCGCAGCGGGACGGCATCGCCGTACAGCTTCACGGTGGGATCCTCGTCGCGCCAGTCGTCCGGCTCCGCTCCGGCGACCAGTGCGGGCAGCGGCAGCATCGGGTCGGAGGCCCACGCGTCGGCGCCGACCACGTCGGCCGTCGCGTTGCGGTCGGTGGCCAGCCGGAGCGTCCCGTCGACGGCGGTGACGTCCAGTGCGGCGCCCTTCGTGCCGGCGCGCCACCGGGTGATGTCACCGAGCACGGCGGCGTCCAGGATCCCGGTGGCCGTCCTGTCCGGGCCGAGCCCGAACACGGTGACGACGGCGCCCGCCGGCGGTGGTTCGACCCGCCCGTCCGGGTCGGGCGGGGTGGTCATCTCCCAGCGCACGATCCGGCAGCCGGGCGCGACGGCACAACCGGGCGCGCTCGCGGTCAGGGTCTGCACGCCGGAGCGCAGGGTGCCGAATCCGGCGGTCAGCACCATGCCGGTGGCCTCGTGCTGCAGGCGCAGGTCGAGTGCCACGTCGGAGGGGCCGTCGCGGCGTGCCCGGACGGTCAGCCGGTCGGCGGTGACCAGTGGTGCCTCGTGCTGTCCGGCGGCCACGGCTTCGGGCAGCGCGCTGGCCGGACCGTACTCCGGGCGCCAGTCGGTGACCGCGCTGAGCCGGCTGCTGTCGACCTCGAGGATCTCGCGGTCGCCGGACCAGGTGCGGACGGCGGCCATCGCCTCGTGGCCGCCGGGGTCGGTGGAGCGGACGGCGTGCAGCAGGACCGTCCGGTTGGGTGCCTCGACGGTGAGGACCCGCTCGGCGCCCAGCTCGGCGGCGCTGCGGGCCAGCCGGGCATCGGTCTCCGCCGCCCAGCCGCCGGCCGCCGTGGTGAACAGTGCGACGGCCACCACGACCAGCGCGAACACCCGGTCGGTGCCGGGTGAGCGGGAGGCCCGCAGAGCGGTGAGGCCGGTGCGGAGACGGCCGGTACGCAGGGCCACGACACCGCCCCGGACCGCGATCAGGCTGAGCAGCCGGGCCGACGCCAGGCCGACGGCGAGCGCGACGAGCGCGGGCGCGGCCGGGCCGAGCCCGTCCTCTGCGTCACCCGACCAGGCCTGGTAGATGGCGGCCGCGGCGACGGCGAGCAGCAGCACGTCGACGAACGCCGGCCGCCAGGCCCGGACCCGGGAGGCGCCGCCGAGCAGCTCGGTCACCGGCCGCACCAGCATCGACGCCTCGACCGCCGCGAGCACCGCGAGGCTGCCCACGAGCACCGCCGCCACGGCCGTGGCGGAATAGGTCAGCGCGGTCCCGTGGTCGGCGGTGACGTGCACCGGGCCGGCGAGCGCCCGGCCCACCAGGTAACCGACGGGCGCGCCGATGGCGGCCCCGGCGAGCAGCGGCACCAGGTGCTGTCCCCAGGCCAGCCGCAGGGCGCCGAAACGGCCCACCCCGCGCAGCTTGAGCAGGGCGGCGTCGGGCCGGCGGTCGCGCGAGGTGTACCACCCGGCGAGGCCGACGGCGAACCAGGTGAGGATCAGCATCTGCGCGCCGGCGGTCAGGACACCGCGCAGGATGGTGTCGCGGTCCCGGGTGATGGCCAGGTAGAGGGGGCGGGCCAGGGTGCTCAGCCGCAGCGCGTGGCTGCCGAGCCGGCGGTCGGCCGCGGTGAGCTCGGTGGCGAGGTCGTAGCCGCCGTCGCCGCGCAGCAGGTGGTCGGGCAGCACCACGTCGTACGCCATGGTGGGGGTCCACAGCTCGGCGTGCCGGAAGGTGTCGGTCACCGTGAACGCCGGGTCCAGCTCGGCCTCGGCCCGGAACAGGCGGTCGCTCCAGTAGGTCCCGGCCGGGTCCACCAGCGTGTAGAGGGCGACCACCCGCAGGTCGAGCGGACCGGTCGAGGTGGAGGTGACGGTGTTCAGCGAGTCGCCGACGGTGACGCCGAACCGCTGGGCCGCCTCGGCGCTGAGCGCGATCTCGCCACGCGCCTGGGGGCACCGCCCCTCCAGCCGGACGTGGTCGCAGAACCCGTCCCGGTACGCCACCGACATGCTCGTGCCGGCCACCCCGGTCCGCACGCTGAGCGGCCGGGTCATCCCGGCGAAGCCGTTGGCGACGCCGGCCGGCAGCCCCTCGCGGACGCGGTCGCTGAACCGTCGCAGCTCGCCCTCGGGGTCGCCCTGGGTGTCCACCCGGCTCGCCACCGAGACGGTGCGCTGGGTGGCCGGGGCGACCTCCAGATAGGCCGCGGCGGCGTCGGCCGCGGCGGCGAATCCATACCACGGCCCGGCGGCCGCGACGGCGGCCGCCAGGGCGGTCAGCACCAGAATCGTCAGCACCTGCGCGGCCCGAGCGCGCACGGCGCCGAACACGAGCCCGAACATTCACCCTCCCCCGGTTGCCGGGCACGTTACGCGATCGAGGGACGGGCCGGGGAGCCCTGTGGACAACGGTTGCTTAACCGATTCACAGCCAGTTGCGGCGCTTGAGGTACGTGTACAGCGCGCTGGCGGAGAGGGCGATGAGAGTGGTGCTGAGCAGGAATCCCCACCACTTCTCGTAGCCGGGGTAGGGCACGTTCTGTCCGAAGTATCCGGTGAGCGCGGTGGGGATGGCGATGATCGCGGCCCAGGCGGCGAGTTTGCGGGTGACGTCGTTGAGGGCGTTGCTCTGCTCGGCCAGGTCGTCGTCGAGCAGTTCGGTGATCCGGTTGCGGGAGTGCTCGATCAGGTCGACGGCCCGCCGCGCGTGGTCCTCGACGTCCCGGTAGTACGGTCGCAGGTGGTCCTCGCCGGCCAGCGCCCGGCTGACGTCGCGCACCACGTCCGGCATCGGGGCGACCGCCCGGCGCAGGGTGGTCAGGGTCCGCCGCAGGGCGAAGGCGCGCCGCCGGATCTCGCGGGGCGCCGGGCCTTCGCCGATCATCCGGTCCTCGACGCCGTCCATACTCTCGTCGATCCGCTGGGCCGTCGCGTACTGGCCGTCGACCACGACGTCGAGCAGCCCGTACACCAGAAAATCGACGACGTCGGCGGCGAGTCGCTCCTCGGCGTCCCACCTGGCCAGGAGAGGGGCGACGTCGCCGGGTGACTTGCGCACCGTGATCAGCGCCTGCGGCGTGATGAACGCGCTGATCTCGGTCTTGTGCACCTCGCCGTCGAACTCGACCGCGTAGAGGTTGAGGAACAGGTGGTTGCGGTAGCGGTCCAGTTTGGGCCGTTCGTGATCGGTGACGGCGTCCTCGACGGCGAGCGGGTGCAGCTCGAACTCGGCGGCGAGGGCTTTCAGGTCCTCCGGTCCCGGATCGAAGAGGTCGAACCACAGCACGGCGCCCGGCTCCGCACGGAGCCGGGCGCCCGCCGCGGCGGCGTCGACACCCTCCGCGGCCAGGCGGCCATTCACATAGAGACGGCTGCTCACGCACCCACTATGCCCAGCGCCTGATCACGGGGGAAGCGGGGCCGCTGTCACACGGTCTCGAGGACCTTCGGCTCCGGCAGAGGCGCCGGCTCGCGCCGCAACATCCAGAGACTCACCGGTACGCCCACCGCGACCAGGACCGCGGCGATCACCAGCGAGAACTGGTACCCCTCCAGGTAGCGGTCGAGTTCGCTGCCGTCGGCGGCGGTCGCCCGGTTGGTCAGGATCGCGCCGAGAACGGTCACGCCGAGCAGGCCGAAGACCTCCCGGGACACGTTGAGCATCCCGGAGGCGATGCCGGCCCGTTGCGGCGGCAGTGCGTCGACGACCACGGTGTTCAGCGGGATGAGCAGGCCGCCGCCCACCCCGTACAGGAGGAACCAGGGCAGCAGGTCGCCGTAGGTGGTGCCGGTGCCGTACTGGGCGATGCCGCCGATGGCGGCGGCCATCACGGCGAGACCGAAAGCGGTCACCCGGGCCACGCCGAAGCGGAGTTCGAGGCGGGGCGCCAGAACCGCGCCGACGGCCGTGATGATCGCCATCGGGATGAACGCGGCGCCCGCCTCGGTCGGCGAGAAACCGAGCACGTTCTGCAGGTAGATGGCCATGTAGAAGTAGATGCCGAACACACCGAACGCCCACAGGCCCATCGCCAGCAGGCCGCCGGTGAACATCCGTGAGCGGAAGAACGCGAGATCCACCATCGAGTCGGCGTTGCGTCTCTGCAGGAGCACGAAGAGCACGGCCGCCGCCGCGGCGACCCCGAAGAATCCCAGGATGAGCGGCGAGGTCCAGCCCTCCGCGTCCCCTTCGATCAGGGCGTACGTGAGTGCGAACAGCCCGGTGGAGGAAGCCAGGAGCCCGGCCGGATCGAGCCGGCGCAGCACTCCCGCCGAGCGGCCGCGGACGGCGGGGCGGGGCACGCTGAGCAGGGTCAGCGCGAGGGTCGCGACACCGATCGGCAGGTTGATCAGGAAGATCCAGCCCCAGGAGACGTGTTCGCTGAGCACGCCGCCGGTGAACGGGCCGATCGCCAGGGCGAGCGCGCCCACCCCGCCCCATACGCCGATCGCGGCGCCCCGTTCCTTCGGGTCCGGGAACAGTTCCTGGAGCAGGGCCAGCGATGCCGGGGCGAGCAGCGCCGCGCCGACGCCCTGCACGGCCCGGGCGCCGATGAGCAGTTCCTGACCGTCGGCCAGACCGGCCGCGACCGACGCCACCGTGAAGATCACCAGGCCGGACAGGAACGCGAGCCGGGTGCCGAGCACGTCCGCGACGCGGCCACCGGCCAGCAGCAGTCCGGCGAAGACCAGGATGTACGCGCTGGTGATCCATTCCAGGCCGGCGATGCTCAGGCCGAGATCGCGCTGAATGCTGGGCAGTGCCACGTTTACGACGTTGTTGTCCAGATACGTCATGAAGGTGCCGAGCGCCACCGCTACGAGCGCCCACCACCGTCGGTTGTTCTCCATCAGACCTCTCCCCCTGTACGGCGTCCATGTACAACGTACATGTACCTCGTACATGAGACCTGTACGTTGTATGGTTGTCAAGTGACGGGTGATCGACTGACCAAGGCGGCCGTGGCCGAGCGCGCCCTGCGCCTCGCCGACGAGGAGGGCCTGGAGGCGGTCACCGTCCGTAGGCTCGCCAAGGAGCTCGGCGTCACCCCGATGGCGCTCTACTGGCACTTCAAGAACAAGGACGAGCTGCTGCTCGGCATGGTCGACCATGCGCTCTCCGGAGTCCGGGCCGACCCGGAGGCCGGCGACCCCTGGCAGAAACGGCTACGCACGGTCGTCGAAACCGTGGTCGGTGTGATGCGGGCACACCCGTCGCTGTCCACCCTGCTGCACGCGGTGGACAAGACGCGGACCGAGAGCTTCAACCGGGCGACGAACGACACCCTGGCACTGCTGACCGCGGCGGGATTCACCGTCGAGGAGGGCTACTGGGTCGCGTCGTACCTGTTGAACGGCTGCATCGGCATGGTCGGCGCCCAGCCCGGATGCCCGCCCGGGTTGCCGTCCGAGCAGGAGCCGGAGTGGCGGCGGCAGAAGCGGGTGCAGCTCGAGGGCATGCCGGCCGACCGCTTCCCCATGATGATCGAGCTCGCCACGTCCTACCGCGACGAGCCCGACCTGGACCGCTACTACGCCTTCTGCGCCGACCTGCTGATCTCGGCGGTGGAGACGACGGCCGCGGCCAGGCGATCCGCACCCCGGTGAAAGGCCCCGGAGAGATCCGGGATCACGCGCGATTCATCCATCACGGTGCGTGCGCCAACGCATCGTGATCGCCTCGACGTCCATCGACGAGCATGGGAATCCGGACAGATCGAGACATCCGAGTGCATCTTTTTGCAAGGCCTTGCAGATCCCTTCCAGGAACTGAAAGAACTTGCTAGCGTCCTGCGCAGATGAACGCGGCATTACGAACTCGTCAAGCCCGCGTATCCCCCATGACACCGCCGTCCCCGAGGTGGTTGGAGGCTCTCCCATGTCCCGAATACTCCGTAGAGCGCTTGCGATGCTCTGCGCCGTACCACTCATGCTCTTGACAGATCTCCCGGCCGCGCACGCGGCAACCACGGTGACCGTCTACTACCAGGCGCCGGCGTCCTGGACGACGGTGAACATCCACTACGCCCCGGCCGGCGGCTCCTGGACCACGGTGCCGGGCGTCGCGATGAGCGCCTACACCGGCTGCCCCGGCTGGTACAAGAAGGAACTCGACCTCGGAACCGCCACCGGTATGCAGGCCGTCTTCAACAACGGCTCCGGCACCTGGGACAACAACTCCGGCGCCAACTACAGCACCGGGACCGGCGTCGTCAGCGTCTCCGGTGGCGCGGTCAGCTCGTCGGTGCCGTGCGGCACCGCCACCAACTCGGCGACGGTCTACTACAAGACCTCGTGGACCACGACCTACCTGCACTACGCGCCGAGCGGCGGATCCTGGACCACGGTCCCGGGTGTGGTGATGAACGAGGAGGCGTGCACCGGCTGGGTTCGCAAGACCGTCAGCCTCGGCAGCGCCACCGCGTGGTCGGCGACCTTCAACAACGGGTCCGGGACCTGGGACAACAACTCCAGCCGCAACTACTCGCTCGGCACCGGGACGATCACCGTCAACGGCGGCGTCGTCACCGCGAACGCGACCAGCCCGTGCACGACCGCGCCGGACGACACCACGGCCCCGTCCGCGCCGACCGCACTGTCCGCCACCGCGGCGGGCACCACGGTCACCCTCGGCTGGACCGCCGCCACCGACAACGTGGGCGTCGTCGGCTACCGCATCACCCGTGGCAACACCGTGCTGAGCAGCTCGACCACCGGATACACCGACCGGGGACTGAGCGCGAGCACCTCCTACACGTACCGGGTGCAGGCGCTCGACGCGGCCGGAAACCTCTCCACCGCCGCCTCGGCGACCGTCACCACCGGCGCGGCCGGGCCGGCCCCGGCCGGCGGCGAGATGCTCGGCGGCGACCCCCGCAAGGACAGCATCTACTTCATCCTCACCGCCCGGTTCAACGACGGTGACACCGGCAACAACCGTGGCGGCAGCCAGCACGCCAAATCCGGCAACGAGGCCAACAACGACCCGATGTTCCGGGGCGACTTCAAGGGCCTGGTCGACAAGCTCGACTACATCAAAGGACTCGGCTTCTCCGCCATCTGGATCACGCCGGTCGTGCTGAACCGTTCCGACTACGACTTCCACGGCTACCACGGCTACGACTTCTACGAGGTCGACCCGCGGCTGGAGTCGGACGGCGCGTCCTACCAGGAGCTGATCGACGCGGCCCACGCCAAGGGCCTCAAGATCTACCAGGACATCGTCCTGAACCACACCTCCCGCTGGGGCGCCAACGGCCTCTACACGCCGACCGTCTACGGCACCCGGGACAGCGAGTGGAGCTGGTACTACAACCAGAAAGTCGCGGGAAAGACCTACAACCCGCTGGACGAGCACGCCGGCAACGACCCCACGCTGACCGCGGCTCAGAACGCGCTCGCCAAGGGCCGGCCCTACAACGGCGACCTGTGGAGCGGCACCGCGCCCACCGGCAACACCTGCCCCAACTTCGGCACCGCGACCGGCGGCAAGAGCGCCGAAGGGTTCAAGCTCTACAACTGCCAGTGGCCGCAGCCGACCAACAAGCTGTTCCCCGCCAACCTCTTCCACCAGTGCTGGATCGGCAACTGGGAAGGTGAGGACGCCCGGTCCTGCTGGCTGCACGAGGACCTGGCCGACCTCAACACCGAGAACGCCGTGGTGCAGGACTACCTGATCGGGGCGTACAAGAAATACATCGACATGGGTGTGGACGGCTTCCGCATCGACACCGCCGTGCACATCCCCCGGGTCACCTGGAACCGCCGCTTCCTGCCGGCCTTCCAGCAGATCCTCACCGACAAGTACGGCGCCGCCAAAGCCGAGGACTTCTACATCTTCGGCGAGGTCGCGGCGTTCGTGAACGACAAGTGGAACCGCGGCTCGGTCAACCACTCCGCCCAATTCTTCACCTGGAAAGAGCGGAAGGAATACTCGGCCGACGACGTCACGGCGGCGATCGAGCAGTTCGACTACGAGAACACCATGGGTACGGGCAACCAGCCGACCAGCACCAACGCGTTCCTGTCGGGCAACAACTACCACACGCCCGACCACAGCCGGTTCTCCGGCATGAACATCATCGACATGCGGATGCACATGAACTTCGGTGACGCGTCGAACGCCTACAACAACGGCAAGGACTCGGACGACTCGGTGAACGACGCGACCTACAACGTCGTCTACGTCGACTCGCACGACTACGGGCCGAACAAGTCGTCGGTCCGGTACGCCGAAGGCACCGACGCGTGGGCCGAGAACATGACGCTGATGTGGACGTTCCGCGGCATCCCGACGCTCTACTACGGCTCGGAGATCGAATTCCAGGCCGGTCAGAAGATCGACTGCGGACCGACCTGCCCGCTGGCCACCACCGGACGCGCCTACTACGGCAGCCACCTGGCCGGCAGTGTCACCGCCGGCGACTACGGTGTCGTCAGCTCGGCCAGCGGCCAGGTCGCCACCACGCTGAACAAGCCGCTGGTCAAGCACCTGCAGCGGCTCAACCAGATCCGCCGGGCGGTCCCCGCCCTGCAGATGGGCCAGTACTCGACCGAGGGCGTCAGCGGCAACATGGCCTACAAGCGCCGCTACACCGCCAACGGGGTGGACAGCTTCGCGCTGATCGCCGTCTCCAACGGGGCGACCTTCAGCGGGATCCCGAACGGCACCTACGTCGACGCGGTCACCGGTGACACCAAGACCGTCACCAACGGCTCGCTGACCATCGCTCTCAACGCGAAGGGCAACCTCCGCGTCTACGTCCTCAACACCAGCGCCACCCCGGCGCCCGGCAAGATCGGCGCCGCCACCACCTACCTCAAGTAGCCGGAACCGATCGCCGCGCCGGCCGGGATGATCCCGGCCGGCGCGGCCTCGTCTCCACCCCAGTCGAACCCCGACCGAGCCGGCGCGGCCTCAGCTCCACCGGCAGCCAGCCGGACCACGACCGGCGAGCCTCATCCTCGCCGGCAGCCAGCCGCCCCGACCAGCGCCGAACCTCATCCCCGCCAACAGGCAGCCAGCCGGACCACTACCGGCGAGCCCCATCCCCGCCGGCAGCCAGCCGCCCCGACCAGCGCCAAACCTCATCCCCGCCAACAGGCAGCCACCCGGACCACTACCGGCGAACCCCATCCCCGCCGGCAGCCAGCCGCCCCGACCAGCGCCAAACCTCATCCCCGCCAACAGGCAGCCACCCGGACCACTACCGGCGAACCCCATCCC
>NZ_JBFAMR010000074.1:19207-24898 GCF_040656595.1 Actinoplanes sp. NPDC049802 | reverse complement strand
CCCGCCGGCAGCCAGCCGCCCCGACCAGCGCCGAACCTCATCCCCGCCGGCAATCAGCTTCCGACCAGGTCGGCGACGGCCTCCGCAGTTTCGGGGTACGCCGTGAGCAGGCCCACCACCGCCTCGCCCGTCTCCGGCCCGGCGGACAGCCCGGCCGTGACCGGTGCCCACTCCCCCTCACAGCCGAGAAGACGTGCCACCGCGTCCGCCGACGACGGGCCGGACGCCAGGAACGCCGCCGCCGCGACCGCCGGACCCATCGCCGCGACGGCCGTCCGGCCGCGAGCCGGCGCGCTCCACGGCGGAATCCATGAGTCGAGGGCGGCAAGCGTGCCCGGGAAGGTGCGGCCCGCTTCCCTGGTCAGCACCGGCACCAGCTCGGCGGCCTGCTGCCGCAACGTCATGATCAGGTTGGGTAGCCAGGGCAGCAGCACCGGATCGGGCAGCTGCCCGAACGCCCGCGACAGCGTCTCCACCACGAACGGAGCCAGCCTCGGCACCGGCTCCAGCGCCTGCACGAAACCGCTGACATACTGCGGGACGGCAGGCACCACCAGCGGATTGCCGAGCAGGTCGCCGACCCGGGCCCGCAGGTCTGCCATCGGCAGGGCGCCCAGTTGGTGCAGCGCCGCCCACAGCAGCGCCACCTTGGCCGGGGCCTCCGGATGCGACTGCCGGACCGCGATCTCCAGCTGGATCCGGTCGCAGCCCAGCGACAGGGCGAGGCTCTCCATGCTGAACAGGAATCCGAGCATCGCCCCCACCTGCCGCACCCCGGTCGCCTCGTCGACGAAAGCGGTCGGCAGCAGGGTGCAGTAGTGCGCATACCCAGCGATCACGAAACGCTCGCACCAGGTCGGCAGCGCCGGGGCGGTGGACCGGTAGTGGCCGAGCAGCCGACGGATCCGGCGCAGCACCTCGGGCGCGTCGTCGACCGTACGCTCGGCTGACAACAGCTCGATGGCGCGGGCGCCCAGCTCGTCGGTGAGACGCGGGCTCTCCAGGAACAGCAGTGAGTTCTCCACCGCCTTGAGCGCGATGGCCGCGGTCGCCTTCGGATCCCAGGCGTCCCGGCGCAGCCGCTGCTCCAGAACCTGCTCGACGGTGACGCCCTCGTAGCCCAGCTCGATGACGGCACGCTGGTGGCGGCCGAGGTCGAGGTCCCAGCTCTCCTGGATGTGCTTCTCACCGAGCCGGCGGCTGCCCATGATCGGGCGGACCGCCTGGTCGGGCAACAGGTACCGCAGCATCCACAGCAGCTGCGAGCAGGCGGCCAGTTCGGGCCGGGCGGTCAGGTCGAGCAGCGCCCGCTGGATGCTGCGCTGCTCCAGATTGAGGCCGAGCGGTTCGAGCCGGTCGAACACGTCCCGGGCCAGCGGTGGCATGGCGTCGTAGCCGACCCGGCCGATCCGGTCGCCACCGAGCAGGATCTCGCAGAGCCGTCGCACGTCACGCCGACCCGGCACCGTGTCCTTCTCGATGCAGGTGACCGCGGCGTCCTGGAAGTCGTACGGCGTCGGCCGCGCCCGCCCTCGCATCCCGGCCAGCAGGACGGACGTCTCGAAGACCGCGATCGCGTCGGCGGTGCTCGCGAGGTAACCGTTACGGCGGGCCAGCCGGACGATGTCGACGCACCAGCCGCGCAGTTCCTCCTCGTCCAGCCCGTCCAGCACGGGCGGGCCGGACAGGTAGCCGGTGAGGTGGTCGGTCACCGGGGCGGCCGGCGTCACCGGCGCGGGCAGCGCCTTCTTCCGGCCGCTGCTCTTCTGACCTTGCAGCTTGTACGGGGTGAGCCGGTGTTTCGTGAGCTGCTTCTGCCAGGTGGCCGCCGCGATCGACACCGAGCCGGGCGCCAGCCCGAACTGGGCCTCGATCGCCGAGTGACTGGACGGGATCAGGCCGTAGAGCCAGGTGGTGCCGGTCCGCGGGCTTATCGCGAAGTCCGGTGTGCCGAGAGCGGAGCCGGCCTCCGGGACCCGGCTGGCCGCGTGGAAAGCGCCGCAGATGTAGAGGCAGTCGGCCGGGTCTGTGCCGGTGGCGGCGAGATGCTCGCGGATCCGGGTCCACATGTAGCGTTCCCGGTCCTCGTCGCCGGCGTAACGCCGGGTGTCATGCGGGGCCAGCCGCCGGAAAAGGCTGCCGACCAGCACCATCACCTGCCGGTACGTCTCGTGGTCGGCGCCGGCCAGGGGCTGCTCGACGTACTGGTCCCACCACTCCGACCAGTGCCGGACCCGGCCGTGGTGCAGCAGGTACTCCTCCAGCTCGGCGAAACGCGGCCGCAGGTCACCGATCTCCACGCCGACCGCATCACCGTGCAGGTCCTCCTCCGGCTCGCCCGAGGTGGCCGGGGTCACGTCGGGCTGCCACTGGAAGACGTGGTCGGTGGACCGGTCCACCAGGACCAGCTCCACCCCGGGCGTCTCCAGCGCGTACGCGATCGCCTGGTATTCGGCGGACGCCTCGGTGATCGGCGCGATCACCGACAGCGGCGCCGACTCCACCGGGAAGCCCTCCAGCTCGGAGGCGAAGGCCTGCAGCGCCACCGGCAACCGGCAGTTGCGCAGCTCGGTGAGCAGCGGCTGGAGGTCCTCGCACAGCTCCAGATAGACGACCTTCGGTTGTTTCTCCCGCAGCCGCCGCAGCATGGCCAGCGCGGAGGCCGGTGAGTGGTGGCAGACCGGGAAGATCTCCAGCGGCTCGCTCAGGGCGTGGTCGACGTCGTCGACGATCCCGGCGAGGATCTCGGGCAGCGCCGCCGGGCCGCCGCCGAGCTCCTCGGCGGCGGACAGCAGCTGCTCACGCAGCGAGTCGAACGTCACCGAATACCTCCGTGGAAGCCCGGCCCATCAGGGCCAGGAGGAAACGGATTCCCAGCGGGGCAGGGCAGGTAGCGCCGGTTCGCCGTCAAGGCGAATCCGGCGTCCGCAAGGGCCACTGTTGCGCAAGCAAACATCCGTGCTACTTTCTTCGCGCCCGAGCCAGCCAGGCCGGGCCTACCGCCGGGCTGGCGGGAAGTGACGTCTGTAGAGATCGCGTTAGACCGATGGGCGACCACAAGGACGCCCCCCGCCGTTAACTCGGGTCGGCTGGGTCGTTGATGCAGAAAGCTCCATCCGCGAGGATGGAATCCCCCTGCTTTAGCCGGGGGAGAAGTCAAGACAGGGTCGCAATCGCCTGGCGGCCGCCCTCCAGGAACCCGGACCACTCGCCGCTCTGCTCGCGGCTGCGCGGCTCGACCACGCCGTGCCAGTACTTGTTGAGAATGGCCAGATCCTCCGGGCTGCGCCGGGCGAGCGAGCCGACCAGCGACCCGGCCAGCGCCTCCGCGGTCAGCGCTCGCGCGCCGAAGAAGTTGCTGTGCAGGATGGCGTCCTCCAGGACACCGATCTGCTCGGCGGTGGACAGCGCCGACTCCAGCCGCTCGTCGTCACCGGCCGCCGAGGCGGAGGCGGCGCGCAGGTCGGCGAAGCTCTGCAACAGCACGTCGAGCAGGGTGGGCGGAACCTCCAGCTCGATGTTGTGCCGGCGCAGCAGCTCCTCGGTCCGGAAGCGGACGATCTCCGCCTCGCTCTTCTTGTTCGTCACCACCGGGATACGGACGAAGTTGAACCGCCGCTTGAGCGCCGACGACAGGTCGTTGACGCCCCGGTCCCGGCTGTTCGCGGTGGCGATGATGCTGAATCCGGGCTTGGCGAAGACGATGTTGTCGTCGTCCAGCTCGGGGATCGACACGTACTTCTCGGAGAGGATCGAGATCAGCGCGTCCTGCACGTCGCTGGTGGAACGGGTCAGCTCCTCGAAACGGCCGATCACGCCGCCCTCCATGGCGGTCATGATCGGCGACGGGATCATCGAGGCACGGGACTGGCCCTTCGCGATCACCATCGACACGTTCCACGAGTACTTGATGTGGTCCTCGGTGGTGCCGGCGGTGCCCTGCACGACAAGCGTGGAGTTACGGCTGATGGCCGCGGCGAGCAGCTCGGCGAGCCAGCTCTTACCGGTGCCCGGGTCGCCGATCAGCAGCAGCCCTCGGTCCGACGCGAGGGTGACGATCGCCCGCTCGACGAAGCTGCGGTCGCCGAACCATTTCTGGGCGATCTCCCGCTCCAGACCGTCGGCACGCTCGGAGCCCAGGATGAACAGTCGCACCATCTTCGGGCTGAGCCGCCACGAGAACGGCTTGGGACCGTCGTCGACGGACTCCAGCCAGTCCAGCTCCTCGGCGTACTTGACCTCGGCGGGGGCGCGCAGCATGTCACTCATCGCGGAAAAGTCTCCTTGCTCTTGCGATCAGACGAGGAAGTTCTTGAGCTCGGTGACGAGCTTCTTGATGTGGCCGGACAGGACCGGTGTGCCCTGGTCCTTGAATCGCTGGCGGAACCACGGGTTGACGCTCTGGTGGCCGCCGCTGCTCACCGAGCCGACCGGGATGAACTTGACCCCGGCACGGTGGATGGACTGCATGCCGTCCCACACGGCCTGCTCCTGCCACTCGTAGAAGTCGGAGATCCAGACGACCACGCTGTTCCGCGGGTCGGTGATCTTGGGGCGGGCCAGGTCGAGGGCGACCGTGCCGTCGGTGCCGCCGCCGAGGTGGGTGTGCAGCAGCACCTCGAACGGGTCGTGCACCCACGGGGTGAGGTCGAGGGCCCTGGTGTCGTATGCGATCAGGTGCACGTCGACCTTGGGAAGCCCGGCGAAGATGGAGGCCAGGATGGTGCAGTTGACCATCGCGTCGACCATCGACCCGGACTGGTCCACCACCACGATCAGCCGGGCCGGCTCGATCCGTTTCGCGGTCTGCCGGTAGTAGAGCCGGTCGACGTAGAGACGCTCGTCCTCCGGGCTCCAGTTCGGCAGGTTCTTCCAGATCGTGCGGTCCAGGTCGAGGTTGCGGAAGACCCGTTTCGGCGGCACGGACCGGTCGATGGTGCCGGCGCTGGCCTGCGCGACCTGGGTGCGCAGCACCTCGGCCACCTCGTCGACGAACCGGCGGATCAGCGCCTTGGCGTTGGCCAGCGCTGTGCCGTCCAGATTGTCCTTGTCGCGCAGCAACTGCTCGATCAGCGACATGCTCGGGGTGAGCTGCCGGGCCAGCCGGTTGTCGGCGAGCACCTCGCGCAGCCGCATCCGGCTGACCAGGTCGCCCTCGATGCCGGCCAGCGCCGCACCGAGGCCCGTGCCGGTGCCCGCCGCCCGGCCGCGCAACTGCCCGGGCTCGCAGCCCATCGCCCGCTCGAACCGGCCGGCGTCGGCCTGCCATCGCTGCAGCTGCTCGGCGGTCACGTTGCCGGAGCCGGTGGCGAACACGTTGAGCAGCAGCTTCGACACCAGGGCGGCACGCCGGACCTCGCCGTCGCGGTCGTCGCCGGGGTCACTCATCAGCCCGTCGAACTCCCGCTCCAGCTGCGGGAACCGCTGGACCACGGTGTCCACCGACACGGCCGGATCGAGCAGCGCGGCCGGCAGGCCCAGGTCGCCGACGATCGCCATGCTCGCCGACTCCAGCGCGGCCTGCTCCTCGGCGTCGAAAAGCCGCGACAACAGCCGCCAGTAGAGGACCTGACGGCGGGTCTCCCCGGCGGAGACGCTGACCGATTCGCTCGCAAGCTCGCTCATGCCGTCACCTCCGCTTCGCTCCGGCGCCAGCATGAGTACAAACCTGAGCTGACCGATTCGCTCGCA
>NZ_JBFAMR010000074.1:0-19108 GCF_040656595.1 Actinoplanes sp. NPDC049802 | reverse complement strand
GCTCGCAAGCTCGCTCATGCCGTCACCTCCGCTTCGCTCCGGCGCCAGCATGAGTACAAACCTGAGCTGACCGATTCGCTCGCAAGCTCGCTCATTTCCGCAGCAGCCTTCCCGCGCGCTCGCGCAGGACGTCGACCGCCGTGCCGGCGGCCGCCTCGGCCTTCGCCGCCTTGGGCTCGGTGGGGCCGAGGGCCCAGTCGGCGGTGTGCGCGATGACCGGCTTCTTGCGAACCAACGCCTGAACCGCGAGCGGCTGCACCGCCCACCGGCCGGCATCCCACCGGAGCAGGCCCAGGCAGGCGGTCGAGGCGGCGACCAGCGCGGGGGTCAGCGGCCCGGCCTCCGGCAGCCGGTCCAGGTCGACGGCGAGGGTGACGCCGCCGGGCAGCTCGAACGACTCGGCGCCGGCCGTGTAGCCCTCCAGCAGGACCGGCTCGGCGATGGCGGCCGGATGCCGGTCCAGCGGGGGTGCCGGCGGTGCGACGGCCCCGCCGAGCCGCACCCGGGCAGTCGCGAACGGGTCGGCCGGCTCACCCGCGACCGCCCGTGACTCGTCCCAGATCAGATCGCCGGCCGGTGTGAGCGGCATGCCGGAGATCTCGACCACGCGGTGCCCGGCCAGGGCGGCCAGGAACACCGGGAACGCGGCGAGCATCCGCCACGCGGACGGACCGCTGATCGTGTCGACCTTGGCAGCGGCGACACTCGCCCGCACCAGCCGCACGTCACCGCCGGGCGTCTCCAGCAGGCCGTGCGCCCGGACCTGGAAGACCGTGGGATGTTCGTGCAGGTCGGCGCCGAGAAGCAGGAAACGGCCGTCGGCCGGGGTGACCGGCTGTCCGGGGAACCCGTCCTGGGACAGTAGCAGCGACCGGGTCCACAGGTCGGCCCAGCGGCGCACCGGGATCCGGTCCAGGGTGGCCACCGGCGCGGCGCCGCGCAGCTCGGCGGCGAACCCGTCGAGCAGGACGGCGAGCCGGCGGGTGGCAGGGTCGGCGAGCAGCGCCTGCACGGCCTGAGCGCCGCCGGCGGCGAGCTCGTGGTCGACCCCGCGCCAGCCGGCGATGGCCAGCTCCCGCAGCCAGGACCGGCCACCGGCGAGCAGGCCGCCGGGCCGCTCCGGCTCACCCGGGACGGTCCACGGCTCGCGGGACCGGCCGAGCGCCTTGTCGAGCCCGCCGAGCAGCGCGTCGTGCGCGGCGCCGAGCACGACGGCGCGGGCCCCGGCCAGGACGGCCAGGTGCTCGTCGGTGACGGCGCCGGCGACGATCTTGCCGAGTGAGTCGGCGACCCGGTCGGCGAGCGGCGAACCGGTGAACACGGCGGCGAAGGACTCGCACGCGGCGGCCCGCTCCTCGTCGAGCCGGGCGAGGCCGTGCACCAGGGCGTCGTCGAGGCCGTCGACGAGACCGAGCGCATCGGTGAGGCCGGCCGGGTCGGCCCGCAGGGCGTCGGCGAGCATCAGCGCACCGCCCCGGCGGCCGGGAACCACTCGAGCTCGGGCAGCGGCTCGGTGGTCGACGGCACCTCCAGATACGCCAGGTGGCGCAGGAAACCGCTGAACACCTCGGCGGCCCGGTTGGGCGCGGTCGTGGTGTGCAGCCCGGCCCAGAGATCCCCGGAATCCTCCGGCAGCGTCACCTTGAGATAGCGGGCGACCCGCGCCAAACCGTACTGAGCGACGGCGGCGTCGGCGAGAACGCGCAGGTGGTTGCAGGCGCGGGAGCCGCCGGAGAGGCCGCCGCAGGGCCGGTTGTTGTTGGTGTTGCAACTCAGGCCGTGGTCGCCGGCGGTGATGGACGAGACGTAGACGCGCTCGACATCCGACCCGCTGGACACCACTCCCTGCAGCCGGCCGTCGGCCAGCTCCACGAACGGCGCCTTGGCCAGCTTGCGCGGCCGGGCGGGCGGGATGACGGGCGCAGCGCTGCGCCGCTCATAGGTGGCACCCCCGTTGGTCACAACCAGACCTCCTCCGAAACAGGTGCGGAAGTTCTATCCCACGGGTACGACAAAACCGCATCCGTCGAGGTCAGGACGGGTTTTGCCGCGGCTTCGGAGATGCACCTCATCCGGATTGGGGGCGATGCCCGGGCAGACGGTGGCCGCGAGCGGCCGGTGGTCCAGCACCTGCTCCTGCTCGGCCGCACACGGTGACGCTGATGCGGGCTCTCGGCCGCCCGCCGCTCCACATCCCGACCGGCGCACTGCGGGCACCGCCCAGGTCAGCCTGGAACTGCCACCGTCGTGGAACCGTCACTGACCGAGCCGGCGTGCCATGTCGGCCAGCTCGCGCAGCAGACCCAGGACGGCCGTCTTGCCCTTCCCACCGGGCAGCTCCCGGTCCGCGGCGTCGACCAGATGGTCCCGCAGCAGCTCGACGGCCTCGGCGCGCGCGGAAGGGGACAGCTCGGAGAGCCACAGCGATCCCAGATTCTCGTCGGAGATCTCCCGCAGGTAGGCGGCCGCCTCCGGGTCGGACATCCGGTCGGCGAGGAACTCGACGGTCCAGTAGAACAGGCCGCCGCTGACGTTCCAGTCCAGATCCGGTCTCAGCACCAGTAGACCCGCCATCACTTCCCCACCACGAAGACGCGCGGGCCCAGGCCCCGCTGCTCGATGAACTGCTCCACCCGGGCCGTCTGCTCCGGCGTGAACCTCGACACGTCGACCGGCACCAGGTCGGCCTTGTCCAGATGCCGTTCGATCTGGAACTGCAGCTGCGGCCACTGTCGCTCGAAGTGGACGCCGTCGAAGTTGCCGACCGCGTCATACGACACCCCGTCGCCGTCGACCCAATCGTAGGGCTTGCCCTGCTCGGCCCGGGTGAGCCGGACACCGGTCTCCTCCTCGATCCGCCGGGCGCTCTCCGACTCGCCCGGCCGGTACTTGGCGGCGGCCGGGTCGACGCCGAGGTCGTGGACCCGTTTCTCCTCGTCCTCGCCGTCCTTCCCGGAGGGCGGGCCGGCGCCGCCGTCCGGCTGCCGGTTGAGCGAGCGCAGCTCCTCGATCAGGTCGTCGAGCCGCCGCACCTTCGGTAGGAGGTTGCGCAGGCTGGCGATGAGGTCGTGCACCCAGCGGGCGATCCGCGCGGCCCAGCTGGCGACCGTCGTGCCGACCTGCTCGACGACCAGCGGGGTGGCGGCACCGAAGGTGGCGGCCACCTCGGCGGCGTAGACGGCCAGCCGGGAGATCAGGGTGGCGATCGCGTCCCGGACCAGCTCACGAACCCCCGCGACGAGCATGCCGGCGCCCTCGGTGAGCGCGGCCATCGTGCCGGACGCACCGGCCAGAGCGATGAGCGTGCCGTGCTGCTCCCGGGCGGTCGCACGGTACGCCTCGCCGGCGGCGCCGCCCCACTCCGCCACGTCACCCCGGACCGCGTGGTCGAGACGGCCGGCCTCCTCCTCCAGCGCTTCGGCGATGTTGCGCCAGGTCTGCGCATAGGCCGTGATCTGCGCCGGGTCGCCGGCGAGCTGGTCGAGAGTCTCCCGCAGTGGCTCGACGTGTTCGATGATCCAGGAGACGCCGTACTGCAGCAGCACGCCGACCGGGTCGGAGGCCAGGGCCAGCGCGTCGAGGCCGGCGCTGACCCCGCCGAGGCCGCCCTCCACCCAGTCCCGGTTGCGGACGCCGTCGGCGATCATCTCGATGTCCTCGACGATCCACACACCGGACCAGTGATCGGGCGGCTGATCGACCCGCTCGGCGACGAGCGTGCCGTCACTCACGACCCGGCCCGCCGGGCGGCGGCCACGTCGGCGGCCACGTAACGCTCACCGGTGGCGCGCACCCGCGCGGCCGATCCGAGCAGCGACTCCTCGGCCACCCGGATTCCGTCGGCGAGGGCATCGTGCAGCCCGCCCAGCATTCCCGGGACAAGGGCGCACAACTCCCCGTACGCGTGAGTGCCCAGCCGCACCGCCTCGGACGCCTGCCCCACGTCACCGAGCACGTCGGCGATCACACCGATGTGCCCGGCGTGGCTGATCAGATCCGCGGGCGTCACCGACACCGCGTCGTTTCCCCGGTCGACCACAGCTCCCCCATCCCGAACAGATGACATAAAGGAAGCTAGATGTCCCGCACGCCCGCTTCAACGCCCCTCGAAAACCTGTGGATAACTACCGTCCTCCCAGCTCACCCGTACAAAAGAAGCCCTCGATGAGCCACCCGGGTGGCCGAACCCTTCCGGCCGTGCTGGTCGGAGGTCTGCGGCTGTCGCCGGAGAACGATCGCGGCAGGGACGCCGAGATCCTCGCTCTACGGCTGCCGGCTCGTGGTGTCGCAGCGCCGGCTCGGTGGGCAGCGGGTCCGGTCCGAATCGGCTGATCGGGCATGTCCGGCCGCGCCGCTCGGTGTGCCGCCGCGAGCGAGTCTGCATCGGCCGATGTCGCCGGTACGCCCGGATACGGTGCTGCGCCCGGCATCGTGACCCGCAGCCATGTCCCGGCCCCGCAGTCGGGGCCGGTCGCCTTCTGCGGCATCCTCCACGAGTACGAGCAGGCGTCTGAACAGCACGGATGACATTCTCGTCGGGCACAAAGCCGAATTCCCGGTGACGCATGCGAATAGAGCGATGACCCGTTCCGGAGACGGGTATCGATGGTCTAAAGTGCCGGTCGAATAGATGATCTTCTGGGTGAGCGCCGTTCCTCGTGGGTCCGCGTTCGTCCAGATTTCGTCTGCCCTCCGACACGGGAAATCTTGATGATCAGAGAATCGGTCAGGCGCGGGCCTCGCAGATGGGGTGCACGTGCGGCACTGGCGGCAGGTCTTGCGGGCGTACTCATCGCGCCGATGTTGACCGCGACGCCGGCCGCCGTTGCGGCCCCGCGGCCGCAGCCACTGCAGGGACAGGTCGAGAAGCTCGACAAGGACGGCGGCGAGGTCCGCGGGGTCGGCTTCAAACCGGCCCCGGTGCGGCAGTTCGACGCCCCGGCACCGGTCTGGCCGAAGGCCGGGTCGGCCAGCATCGACCTGCCGGCCAAGGCGGCCACGGCAGCCCGCGCCGACCGTGCGGCGGTGCGCCGGGCCGGTGGCCTGCCGGTGTCGGTGGGCAGGGCCCCGGGCGCGGCCGGCGACCGGTTGTCGGCGGTGTCGGTCGACCTGCTGGACCGCGCCGCGGTACCGGACAGGTGGCGCGACGGACTTGTCACGCGGCTCGCCGCGCCGGCCGGCAAATCGGGCGGCCGGGCCGTGGTGCGGATGGACTACTCCGCTTTCAAACACGCGTACGGCGCCGAGTGGGCGTCGCGGCTGCGGTTGTGGAGCCTGCCGGAGTGCGCGCTGAGCACCCCGGAGCAGCCGCGGTGCGCGGCCGCCGCGTTGCCGTCGAGCCACGATGCGTCCGGCGCTGTCGTCTCGGCTGAGGTGCAGGTCGCGGCCCGTACGCTCGTCGCGTTGGCGGCCGCGCCGTCGGGCAGTGACGGTGACTACTCGGCGACCGATCTGGCGCCGTCGTCGTCGTGGACGGCGGGTGACTCGTCCGGCGCGTTCACCTGGTCGTATCCGATGGACGCGCCGCAGGTCGCCGGCGGTTTGACGCCGAAGGTCGGGCTGTCGTACTCGTCGTCGAGCGTGGACGGGCGTTCGTCGGCGACGAACAACCAGCCGGGCTGGATCGGTGAGGGTTTCGACTTCTGGCCGGGGTTCATCGAGCGCCGCTACGTTCCATGCACCATGGACAAGGCCGACTCGCCGAACAACCCGGCGCAGACCGGTGACCTGTGCTGGCGCTCGCACAACGCGGTGCTGTCGCTGAACGGATCGAGCAGCGAGCTGGTCTACGAGTCGGGCAAGGGCTGGCACAGCCGGTCCGAGGACGGTTCGAAGATCGAGCGGCTGACCGGTGGCGACAACGGCGACAACGACGGCGAGCACTGGCGGGTCACCACGACCGATGGCACGCAGTACTACTTCGGGCGCGACGACCTGCCCGGCCAGTCGGCGGCGACCAACTCGGCGTGGACCGCTCCGGTCTACGGCAACCACAGCGGCGAGCCGTGCCACGCGTCGGCGTTCACGGACTCGGACTGCACGCAGGCGTGGCGCTGGAACCTGGACTACGTCGTGGACCCGCGCGGCAACACCATGTCGTACTGGTACACCAGGGAGACCAACCAGTACGCGGCCGAGGTCACCGACTCGAAGAACGTCTCGTACGTGCGGGGTGGCGCGCTGGCGCGCATCGACTACGGCACCTGGGACCGCGGCAGCGCGGACCGTTCGGTGTCGGCGACCGGTCAGGTCGTGTTCACCGCCGCGGACCGGTGCCTGTCCGACTGTTCGGAGCACACCGGGTCACGATGGCCGGACGTGCCGTGGGACCAGGAGTGCAAGTCCGACGCCACCACCTGTAACGACTACACGCCGACATTCTGGTCGACCAAGCGGCTGGCCAAGGTCACCAGCCGGGTGTGGGACACCACCAAGACCACCCCGGCCTGGCAGGACGTCGAGTCGTGGACGTTGACGCACAGTTTCCCGTCGCCGGGTGACGGACAGAAGGCCGGGCTGTGGCTGGCCTCGATCGTGCACACCGGCCTGGCCGGGACGGCGATCGCGGAGCCGCCGGTCACCTTCGACCCGGTCGCGATGCCGAACCGGGTGCTGACGCAGACCAACACCACGAACAACTGGCAGCGGCTGGCCGCGATCCGCACCGAGACCGGCGCGCTGATCCAGATCACCTACTCGTTGCCGCAGTGCACGGCCACGGATCTGCCGGAGTCACCGCACAACAACACCCGCCTCTGCTACCCGGTGAAGGGGCCCGACCCGTACGACTCGGACCTGGACATCACCGAGTGGTGGCACAAGTACGTGGTGCGGCAGGTCACCGAAACCGATGTGCAGCTGGCCGACGGGCACCAGGCGCCGACGAAGAACACCTACTACACCTATGTCGGGTCGCCGGCCTGGCATTACGCCGACGACGACGGGCTGAGCAAGCCCAAGTACAAGACGTGGAGCCAGTACCGCGGTTACGGCACGGTCGAGGTGCAGGTCGGTGACACGGACAAGACGCTGACCCGGACGACCTATCTGCGCGGGATGCACGGCGACAAGCTGGCGCCGTCCGGCGGGACCCGCAGTGTGACGGTACCGGCTTCGCTCGGCTCGGAGACGGTGTACGACGAGGACCAGTTCGCCGGCATGAAGCGTGAGCAGGTCGTCTACAACGGCACCGCGGACAAACCGGTCAGCAGGACCGTCTTCGTGCCGTGGCGTTCGACACCGACCGCCTCGCGCACCATCAACGGTGACACGGTCACCGCCCGTTTCGCCGGGACGAAGGCCAGCTATCAGGCCACGGCGCTGGGTGTCGACGGGGCGCGCGGCTGGCAGACGACCAGCAGCCAGAGCACGTTCGACGACACGTACGGCACGCTCGTCAGCACGCAGGACAACGGCGACACCGCGGTCAGCGGCGACGAGAAGTGCGTCACCACCACGTACAACCGCAACACCGCCAAGCACATCGTCAACATGCCACGGCGGATCACCACCACGGCCTTGCCCTGTGGCACCGCGCCGACCAGCCCGGATCACCTGGTTTCGGACTCCGTGACGTTCTACGACGGGGCGAGTGACGCTGCGACCGCCCCGGTGTACGGCGACGCGACCCGGGTCGACGGTTTGAAGGACTGGACCGCGGGTGGCGGCACGGTCTGGCAGACGATCAGCAAGACCGTTCACGACGCGTTCGGCCGCGAGACCAGCAAGACCGATCTCAAGGGCAACACCACGACGGTGGCCTACTCCACCGGAGCCGGGCCGATCACCAAGGTCACCAGCACCAGCCCGCTGGGCTGGGTCACCACCACCGAGCAGAGCCCCTACTGGGGTACGCCGACGAAGGTGACCGACCCCAACGGAAAGATCACCGAGACGACGTACGACGCGTTGGGCCGCAACCTCGCGGTGTGGGGTCCAGGCTGGTCGCGGGCGACCTACCCGGAGAAGCCGCAGGAGCGGTACAGCTACGTGTACTCGGCGAACCGGTCGGCGTACCCGTACACCAAGACGGAGTCGTTGAGCGCGAACGGCAACTACCTGACGACGTACGAGATCCTCGACGGGTTCCTGCGGCCGCGGCAGACACAGGCCGCCGCGGTGGGCGGCGGCCGGGTGGTCACCGACACCCGCTACGACGCGCACGGCCGCACTGAGTTGGTGTACGGCGCGCACGCCGAACCGGGTGAGCCGTCCGGGACGTTGTGGTGGGAACCGGAGTGGTCGGTGCCGTCGCAGACGCGCACCCTGTATGACCGGGCCAACCGGGTCACCAACAGTGTCTTCCTGTCCGGTGACGGGGTGACCAACATCGTCGAGCGGTGGCGGACCACCACGATCGACGAGGGTGACCGCACGATCACGGTGCCACCGGCCGGTGGGACGGTGACGACCAGGGTGGAGGACGTGCACGGGCGCACGGTGGAGTTGCGTGAGCACACCACCGCGGCGGGCGCGTCCGGGGCTTACCAGGCGACGAAGTACACCTACGACCACCGCGACAAGTTGGTCACGATGACCGACACGGCCGGTAACCAGTGGGCGCGTAAGTACGATGTCAAGGGCCGGGAGATCGAGTCACGGGACCCGGACAAGGGTCTGACCACCTCGAAGTACAACGAGTTCAACGAGCTGACCGAGACCACCGACAACCGCGGCCAGACGTTGCTGTACAGCTACGACGCACTGGGCCGCAGGACGGCGATCTCGCAGGCCGGCACCACCCCGACCAAGTTGGTGGAGTGGATCCACGACAAGCTCTACACCGGTGTCACGGTGCGCGGGCAGGTCACTCAGAAGATCCGGTACGTCGGCACGGACGCCTACAAGTGGCAGGCACGCGGCTTCAACGACAGGTATCTGCCCACCGGGGTGAACTATGTGATCCCGGCGTCGGAGGAGAAGCTCGCCGGCACGTACGTCTTCGGGTATGGGTATTCGCCGTACACCGGGGCACCGACCAGCATCAGCTTCCCGGCCGGTGGCGGACTCGCCGACGAGCAGGTCACGATCGGCTACGACGACGTGTCCGGTCTGCCGAAGACGCTGGGTAGCGCGTGGAGTTCGGTCGTCTCGTACGTGACCGGCCAGCAATACTCGTCGTACGGCGAGCCGACGGTCACCACGTTGAAGACCGCCGGTGGCGTCTACACCGAGCAGGCCACGTCGTATGACGTGTACACCCGCCGGGTGGACACGGTGACGGTGAAGCCGGAGACCGCGTCCGGCAGCGTGTCGCAGCGTAAGTACGCGCACGACGCGATCGGCAACATCATCGGTATCGCCGACACCCCGGTGGTCGGGACGGCGGACTACCAGTGCTTCCAGCACGACCGGCTGCGGCGGCTGGCAGGCGCCTGGACTCCGGCGACGGCGGTGGACTGCAAGACGGCCACCCCGTCGGCCGCGACCGTGGGCGGGCCGGCGCCGTACTGGCTGGACTGGACGATCGACAGCGTCGGCAACCGGACCAGGGAGGTTTCGCACACCGCCGCCGGTGACACCGTGCGCTCGTACACGGTGCCGGCCTCCGGCGCCGGTGTGGTGCGCCCGCACGCGGTGACCTCGATGACCACCACGGCACCGGGCGCGTCCACCGGTACGACGGTGTCGTACGGCTACGACGTGGCCGGCAACATGACCAGCCGGCCGGGCTCCGGTGCGGCGCAGACCCTGCAGTGGGATGCCGAGGGCCGGTTGTCCTCGGTCACCGAGAACGGCACGCTGCGCCAGGCCAACGTGTACGACGTGGACGGCACCCGGCTGATCCGGCGTGACGCCACCGGCGCCTCGCTGTATCTGCCCGGTATGGAGGTGCGGCGCACCGGCACCGGCACGTCGGCCACCATGTCGGCGACCCGCTACTACACCTTCGCCGGCAAGACCGTGGCGTCGCGGACCTCGGCCGGCACGCTGAGCTGGCTGTTCAGCGATCACCACGGGACGCAGCAGGTCTCGGTCGACGCGGCCACGCAGCGGGTCGGCATCCGGCGGCAGACCCCGTACGGCGGGACCCGCGGCACGAGTCCGGCCTGGCCGAACCAGAAGGGTTTCGTCGGCGGCGACCTCGACCCGACCGGCCTGGTGCACATCGGCGCCCGCGAGTACGACGGGGTGCTCGGCCGGTTCATCTCGGTCGACCCGGAGCAGAATCTCGCCGATCCGCAGCAGTGGAACGCGTACTCGTACGCGAACAACTCGCCGGCGTCGATGTCGGACCCGGACGGACGCCGGCCGCTGCTGGTCGGGGACAACGACCGCGAAGAGCGGCGGATCCTGGAGTCGTACGGGCAGCGCTCGGTGCAGCGCGACGGCAAGTGGGTGGTCGAGGACATCCCGGCCTCCACGTCGAAGACCAGCCGGGTCACCGCGCCGAAGGGTTCGTGGATGGAGCATTACGGCAAGACCGTGACGAAGATCCCGAAGAGCGGCGGCTACTCGCCGATCTACGGTTACGGGCTCACCGACGACACCATCTTCGGATCGGCGGCCGTCTACGACGAGCAGGGCCGCCTGGTCGCCTCGGACGACAACTTCCGCAGCGGTGGTGGCATGCTGCCCGGCGAGACCGGGCAGATCCACCAGCACGTCGAGCCGCGGGTGGTGCAGTGGTTCGGTGACAAGGGGATGCTCAAGCCCGGCTACACGGTGCGGATCATCCTGAACGAGGAGGGCCGCTCGCCGTGCCCGAGTTGCCGGCCGATGCTGGAGAAGACGGTGGAACGCACCGGCATCCGGGTGTGGGTGGAGGCGCCGGGGGTGCAGATGGAGGTGTACGGCGACAAGAACTCGTCGGCGCACCTGCAGGGGACTTCCATCCAGCCACGGGCGCCGATGAAGCCGAAGCAGGCGCCGCTGTTCGAGATGCCGTCGTCCCGGACCGCGAAACCGCCGTCCGGTGGTGGCCGCAGCAACACGCCTCGCGGTGGCGGCGCGGGCGGCAAGATCGCTGGCGGGGTGGGTGTCATCGGGTTCGGTGCGGACCTGTACTTCCTGTGGCGGTACGGGCCTTGCGGCATCGCGCCGATCCCCACGCCTGCCTGCACGGAACCGGCGCCGATGGCCTAACCTCAGGCAGCGTCAGAAGACGGAGACTCGCGACTTCGGGGACGGCCGACATGCCAGAGCGCACGACCGTGGTGAATGCCGTCGACTGGCCGTCACTGCTCGACGCCCACGGCGCCGCCAGTGACGTGCCGGCCGCCCTGCACGCGATCTGGTCCGACGACGCGGATCTGCGCCGCCGGGCGTACCAGTTCCTGGTGCGACGGCTGGTGCATCAGGGTTCCCGGTTCCCGGCCAGTGCCGCGGCGGTGCCGTTCCTGATCGACGTGGTCGCCGATGTGGCTGCCCCGGACCGGTTCGCCGCCGTCCAGCTGTTGCGGATGATCGCGATCGGCGACGAGCGGTACTGGCTCACCGAACTGCCGGATCCGGCGGTGCAGCGCGACGAGGCTGCCCGCCGGGCCCGGCTTTCGCTGTCCGAGCTGGAGGCGGAGCACGCGGCCTGGGTGGCCGCCGCCGACACCGAACAGGAGCGGCGGGCACGCGAGACGCGGGGGATGTTCACCGATTTCGAGGCCGATCGCGACGCCGCGCAGTGGGACGCGACAGCCTATGACGCGGTCCGCACCGGGGTCGCGGTGTTCGTGGCCGCGCTGGATTCCGCTGACCCGGCGGTGCGGTTGCACACCACGCATCTGCTCGCGTTCTTCCCGGAGGCGCGCGACACGGTGGTGCCGGCGCTGACCCGGTTGGTCCGCTCCGACGCGGATCCGGTGATCGCGTCAGCCGCGGCGGTGGCCACGGCCCTGGCCGGGGCGACGGCGGCCGACAGTGAGTTGATCGACGCGTTGGAGCAGCGGCGCGCCGGTGCCACGGTCGCCGAACAGTGGGCGGCCGCGCTGGCGGTGGCGTGGATCGTGCGCCGGCCGCAGCGGGCGGTGCTGGAGCAGGTGTACGCGTGCCTGGTCGAGGCGGTCGAACCGGTGCTGAACTGGCCGTTCCTCGATGGCGACATGTCCGGGCTGGCGGCGCTGACGGTGGGCCGTCTCGACGCGTCGGTGGCACCGGAGCGGGTGGACGTTCTGGCGGTGCGGCTGCGGGAGACGCCGCCGGATGCCGACCGGGGGATGCTGGTGCCGGCGATGCTGGACGCCGCGTTCCCGGACGGCGGGCTCCCGGCGGGCACCACCTTCGCCAGGCTGAACGGGATGCAGCAGACGGCGGTGCGCGCCTTCGCGTACGCCCGGGTCTGGAATGACGGCCCGGCGGTCCAGACGTTGCTGAAGCACTGCGGGCTTCCGGAGGATCTGCCCGCCTGGATCCGGGCCTGACATCGGGCCGGGGCCGCCGTGGTGGCGGTCCCGGCCCGATGCGTCATACGACCGCCTGCTCCTCGTGGAGCTTGGCCACCTGACCGCTGGTCATGTAACCCTGGTAGATCTGCAACCGATCGATTCCGCCGTACCACTGGTCGACGTAGCCGCCGGTGGTGGGCTCACCCGACCACCAGGCGCCGCCGACGGTCAGCTGCCCGCCGGCGTTCCACAGCGTGCCGGTCCCGGTGGCCGCGAGGTCACCGTTGACGTAGAGCCGCTGCGGCGTGCTGCTCGACGCGACGTAGACGTACGTCAGGTGGAACCAGTCGTTGGTGTCCTGCGCGGTGAGCAGGGTGGGCGCGATGAGGTGGGTGTAGGCCTCGTTCTCGGTGGCGTCCGCGCTGACGGTCATCACCTCGAAGCGCATCCCGGCCACGCTGTTCACCGTCGACTTGCGGGTCTGCAGGTAGAACGGCGACTGGTAGGTGCCCCTCTGCGCCACCGCGGTCATCGTGGTGTCCAGCTTCGCGGGTTGCACCCAGACCGAGACGGTGAACGACTGGTCGGTACGCAGGACGGGCCCGTTCTGCCACTGCGCGGGCGATCCGGCGGCTGCCGTGTTGCGCTGGGCGACGCCGTACTCGCGAGTCCACTTCTGGTACTTCGGGTCGGTCGGGTCGTCGGCGTAGTGCTGGTCGTCGAACTCCAGGCCGTACACGCTGCCGTAGCCGCCGCCGATCCAGGTGCCCTCGTTGAGCGCCAGGCGCCGGTTCCAGCCGGTGCCGACGTCAGGTGCCTCGCACATGTCGGCCGCGCCGGTCTCGTAGCAGGGCACGGCGGTCTCGAAATCCCAGCTGCCGACCTGGATCGGCGCGATGATGCCGGGCTCGTCGAAGCCACCCGAGTCGGCCTCGGACGAAAGCTTGCCGCTGAAGTCGTTGGCGACCAGGGCCCGGTCGAACACCTGGGCGTCGGCGACGCTGCCGTGCAGCCAGTCGGTGTAGGTGGTGGTGTTGAGCTTGCTGTTGCCCATCCGCAGCACCCCGCCGGAGGCCCATGCCGACGGTGCGTCGACCTCGGCTTTGAGCGCGCCGTCGATCCAGAGGCCGACCTTCTTGGTGGTCTCGTCGTAGCTGCCGGCCACGTGCGTCCAGCGGCCGGCGGTCACGGCGTTGACAAGACAGGCCGGCGTGTAGTTGAGCGACGCGGTGTCGCTGGCACGGAAACCGAAGCACCATGACTTGTCGGCGACCCCGTCACCGTTGCGGTCGTCGACCCGGAACATCAGCTGGAAGTTCGCCGTGTTCGTGCCGTCCTGCGAGATCAGGTTCTGGTGGGTGTTGAGGTTGTCCAGTTTCGCCCAGGTCGCCACCGAGAAGCTCTTGGTGGTGTTGATCAGGTTCGGTGCGGTCAGGAAGCCGGTGCCGGCGAACTCGACGTTTCGTACGCCGATCACCCGGCCCTTGTCGGCCCAGGTGATCCCGGACGCGGTGACCGGGGTGTCACCGGCGAGTGCGGGCTGATTGTCGGCGAGCGCGGCGACCTGGTCGACGCCCGGGGAGGTCTCCAGCTTCCACTGGGCCAGGGCCGGCGACGGGCGGGGCACGGTGAACTCATGCGAGCCGTACCCCTTGTTGTTGGTGGCGTCGATGGCCTGCACGTGGAGAACGGCGATGCCGTACTTGGGTGCGGTCACTCTGACCGTGGCCTGCTTGCCCGTGACACCGGTGACGGTCGTGGCGGCCACCTCGGAGGTCACCGCCTCTGTCCAGCCGTACTTGAACTTGGTGACGTCGGTGTGCGTCGAGGTGATGGTGAAGGTTCCCGGCTTGCCGGGGCCGGTGGGCAGGGTGACGGGGGTGACCGACACCTGCGGCACCGTGGTGTCGACGTAGAAGAAGCAGTAGTCCGACCACGGGCTGTTGATGCTGTACGGCGCCGGGTCGGTGCCGTAGACGCGGAACGCGTAGCGCCGGCCGCCGGTCAGCGCGGTGGTCAGTGCGGCGCTGGTGGCGCGGGTGTTCGCGGTCACCGAGGTGGTGCCGGGTCCGGGTTTGACGGTGAACGCCTGGCCCACCGGCGCGTCGGTGAGTTCCCAGGTCGCCCTGACGGTCTGGGTGGTGCCGTCGGCGTCCGGCATGATCGCGGAGAAGGACGGTTTGGTGGTGCCGATGGTCACCGCGCCGGTGGTGCAGGCGACTCCGTTGATCTGCAGGCCGGAGGGTTTGCCGGGCTTGGCGTCGACGTTGGTGATGAGTTTCGCGTTGGCCGGGAAGAACTTCTTCCAGCGGGTCTTGTCGGTCTCGTACTCGCCTTCCGGGTTCTTCGCGCTGAACGCGAAGGTCAGGGCTGTGCCGCCCTTGCCGGCGTGGCTGTTGACCAGGTTCGTGACGTCGGTGCCGGTGAAGTTCACCCACATGTCCGGCTGCGGCGAGTCGCTGCAGCCGCTGCCCTCGTTGGCGTGCGAGGCGGCGACCGCGACCCGCCCGCCCAGCGTGGTCTTCCAGGCGGTGCGCGGGGTGGTGATGGCTCCGGCGTGGTACATGTGCGTCCACGTGTCGTCGCACGAGTACGAGTGGTCGAGCTTCATCTGCACGTAGGCCGACTCGACGTGCTTGTACTTGATCGCCGTGGTGGGGAACTCGAAGTACGAGCGGTACACCTTGCCGCTGTCCGGGTCGGCGCCGACGCGGGCCACCGAGGTGTCGGTGTTGTTGCTGTTGTTGTCGGTGGCGTAGGCCCACCGCGATTTGCCGGTGCTCCACTCCGGGTCGATGAAGACCGGGAACTTCGCGGCCGTGCCCAGCAGTGCCGGGTCGGGTCGCAGCACCAGGTCACCGCGTGCGTCGATCTCGGTGCCCAGCCTCGCGGTCATGGCGGCGTCGCCGGGTCCGGCGTGCGAGGAAACGGTGTTGCTGCGGGTGTCGGGCTGCCCGGCAGTGCTGCGGGCGGTCGGCTCCGCCGGCTTGTCGGCCGCGGTGCTGGAGTCCCACATCGCCGGCGCCTCGGCGAGGGCGATCAACTTGCCGCCGGCGGTGGCCCGCAGCGAGCCGTCCGGCAGGCGCTCGGTCTTGACGTCGCCGCCGAGGTCGAAGCGCAGCTCGCGGATCGCCGGATTGGCCGCGGCCTGCGCGTTCTTGACCACAAGCACGTGGGTGAATCCGGTACGGGTCGCGCGCAGCACCAGATCGGTGCCGGGCAGGACTTCGGCGTAGGTGGCGGAGTCCGCGGACACCTGCGGTGCGGGCAGGACGCCCAGGGGCCAGGACATGGTCAGGTCCTGGCCGTCGCGGGTGAGTTTCACCAGCGGACCCGAGCCGCCGGCGGAGAACCGCACATCGGCCAGGGTGGCGGCGGGGCGCAGCAGGCCGTCCTTGCCGCGGGCCAGTTCGACGTCGATGTCGGCCCAGGAGCCGTTGGAGCGGCGGACCCGCTGCGGTACCGCGGCCGACTCGTAGGTCAGCTGGCCGGACGGCTCGGCGAAGACCTGGGTGAACTCGGTACGCTCTGACAGAGCTTCGACCCGCTTGCCGTGCCGGCGGGCGGCGGCGACCGCGGCGCCTTCATCCGGGGCCGCGTCCGGCGCCACAGCCGGGGCGGCCGCCGCAGGCCCGGGCATCGCCGACGGTGCCACCAAGGCGAACGCGGAGACGACCGTGACGGTGCCCGCGGAGATGAATCGTCTACCAGTGCCTGAGCCGGTGAGGTACCGGCGCACTGAGGCCCTACCCATGTGCCCTCCGTGATCTTGCATATTGATGGAGTGCACTGTAACGGTCGAGGGCGGGACTTCGGTGAGCGCCTATATCAAAATCGGAAGCTTCGGTTCCGGGTGGCGACAGACTGACGCGCGATACTGATCATCACGCACGAGGCGGACCTGAGGAACCGTCAACTGCATGGTTCGCGCACTGCGAACGGTGGTGGGCGCTGCCCCGTTCGACCCCACCTGCTCGCCACCCGATCGCCGGTTGAAAGCAGCGCCGCACCGCACGCCCCCGAACAGCGCGATTTCATCGTGGCGGCGCTCCCCACCATCGCTGAAGACGGCCTCCGAACAGCGTGGGCACCATGTCCGGCGACGAGCGGGTGTCCCCTCGCCGCCATCCCCTCAGCCGAGCCCGACGCCGTGGTCGGGATTCCGGGATCATGCAAGCAGACGATTCGACCACGCCGTAACACCACTCCCGGACGTCCGGAATCCAATCTTTCAAACAGTTACGCACCGCGACAGCCACGGGACCGTTCGTGCCTCGCGGTGGCGCTGGATGAGCCAGCCGAAATGTCGGTGGGCTCACGTATGCTTCCGCGCGGCGGAGTCCTACGTCGCACCTCGTGCGTCGAACAGGAGGACGCCGGTTCGAATCCGGTCGGCTTCGCCGCCTTCGCACCCGCACGGGAAGGCCGACATGTGCATCCGGTACCCGGCGACCATCAGTCCCGATGAGGGGTTCGGCCGCGGCCCAACCGATTGCCACGCCGAAGAATCTCGCCCGCGGTCTCCTGAACACCCCGGGCGGGGTTCGTGGCGGATGCGTGGGCAGGCCACGGCATCGGCCACCTCACAGAACAAGGAAGTCGACACCGCCGTGAGCGCGAACCGGTGAGCGGCGCGTGGCGGGAGTGGCAGCGGATCCGCCGCTACGCCGTACCGCAGCGGATGATCGATGAATGCGCGGAGGCACGCGAGCGCGGCGACTGGCGGGCCGCCTGCGCGGCCGGCCGGGTCGACGTGGCGATCGGCGACGCGGTCATGGCTCAGGTCGAGGACCAGCTGGCCGGATTCGCGCCCGACCTGCTGCGCTGGCACCTGCCTCGCGAGGCCGGTGGGTTCACCACACTGGCCCGGCGGCGGCGCTACCTGCTCATCCCGGACCGGCCGGCCGGTGATGACCCGACGACGCTGGTGGTCGAGTCGCCGATCTCGCGGGACGGGTCTCAGCGGCTCACTCTGCGGGCGATGGACGACGCTGACATCGACCACCAATGGTCCCACCCGGTGCCGGCATACCTCTGGGACGCCCGTCATGCAGCGCAGTTTCGTGCCGCGGTGGGAGGCAGCGCTGACCGGCTGCCCTGGTTCACCTCGGCCGGTGACCCGCTGCCGCCGCACAGCTTCGGCATGGGCACCGACGAACCCGCACGGGCCGAACGAGCGAGGTCGGCACTCGGCCCGGCTGAAGCGCTGGCGGTGGCCGGGATCTCCGTCAGCGCTGAGGACACCTGGCGGTCCTCCGAGCTGTATGACGATCTGACAAGCATCGACCTGCTTCGCTTACGGTACGAGATTCGCTGGCTCGCTGCCCGGCAACGGGGGACGAAGTGGGCGGTGCCGTTCGGCTACTGGTGCTATCTGAGCGTCGATGCGGACGGCGAGGACGTGCGAGTCACCATGCGAGGCGGCCTGGCGAACCACCCGGTTGATCGAGCGCTTCCGCGCCTGTCGCTCAGCCTGGCCAGGTTCTCGCCCGATCTCGACCTCGTCTGGCATGGCCTGAGTACGCCCGCTGATCTGCATCCGCTCGTGCGTCTCGCCCTGTTCCCGTCTGCAGCAACGGCAGCGCCGCCGGCGGCGGCCACCCCAGCGAGCGACCGGTTCCGGGTACGTTGCCGCGGGGTCTGGCACGAGATCAAGATGCGTGACGGCCGGCTCGACCTGCCGGAGCACAGCGAAGCCGAACAACAGCGGGAGCGAACCCTGCGCGCTCTCGGCGGCACGGTCACCGGGTGTTTCGCCGTCGAGCAGACGTGGACCGGAGCCCGGGGCCGGTTACCGAAGAAGCTGCACGCCCATCGCGATGACCTGTGGCAGCGGATAACCCACGGCGGTACCCGGGTGCTGTGGGAGATGCTCGACGCCGGCCTGAACCCGCACCTGCGCGACGGCCGCGGGCGCACGCTGATCCACCGGGCGCGGTCCTTCGACCATGCCCGGTTGTTGCCCCGCCTACTGGCCGCGGGCGTGGATGTGAACGCCAAGGACGTGGAGGGCAGCACCGCGCTCTACCTGGCCGTCGTCCACCGCTGGCCGGCCGACCTGATCATCGCGTTGGTCGACGCGGGCGCTGACCTGCACACCCCGAACCAGTACGGCGAGACGGTGCTCGGCCGCTTGGAAGATCATTTTCAGTTGGCGGAGGACTACGAGCAGGAGGTGGAACCCGATTTCCAGGTCGCCGCCGACTACCTCCGTGGGCGAGCGTGATCGGCCACGGGACTGCCCGGCGAGCGCGGCACCTGGTGCGCCACTACGTCGATCCGACCGCCGTCAACAACGGCACGGCGTCCCCGGCCGCCCGCTACCCGAAGTCCAATGGTCAAGGCGAGTTGATCAAGGTGGTTCTACGAGTACCTGATCGCGGGTCCAAACGCCGAGAGATCGAGCAAATCGGAAGGTGTGATGCAGTCCCTTCCGATTGACCTCCGACCTTACGTTGCGACGACCAGCACCACTCCGGCCGCCCGAAACGCAGCTAATCTGTGGGTGCCCCATTGCTTCCCTTGCCCTTTACGAGCCGTGTGGCACCCATGGCGATCGACGGCGCTCCAGCGATCAGCAGCGCCACTGGCCAAGGGAGATCCATGACCAGTATTCCGAATGCGACTGCTACCGCCCCGGCCGCCAGAATGAGCAGAAGGACGAGCCTGCCATTCAACGTGGCATACCTCCTATCCTTTACTGAGCTTTTGGGGTCAGGGTCAGGGTGGTGCCAGTCCGCTGGTGGCGAGGAACCCGAAGGCGAGGGTGGGCCGGTACTGCATCCGTTTGA